>JBCCIM010000071.1 GCA_039111535.1 Bacteroidota bacterium
CGACAACCGGATGGTTCGCTATACAACGAGCAGCTATTTGGCACCATTGGCTTCGATGGTATGTCGTCATTGATGTACCACATCCACCGACCAACGCAGGTAAAAGAAATTGCCGGCTCAGTTGATCTGGCGCCGAAAATTGCTGTAGAGAAAAACATCACGGCGCGCCTGTTAAAAGGCTTTCAGATTGCGCCGGCTGATGACTTCCTCGAAAGCCGCGTACCCCTGCTGGTAAACAACGATATCCACATCGGAATGGCAGCACCGCGCAAGTCCATGACGGACTATTTCTACAAAAACGCCGATGCTGACGAGCTGCTTTTCATCCACGAAGGCACTGGAACCTTGAAATCCCTTATGGGCAACATTCCGTTTGTGCCGGGTGATTATCTCGTGATTCCGCGCGGGATGATTTACCAGATGGACTTTGATGGAGAAGCCAATCGGATCCTGTTCTCTGAATCCTTTCATCCGATTTATACCCCCAAGCGCTACCGGAACTGGTTTGGACAATTGCTCGAGCATTCCCCGTTTTGCGAGCGCGATTATATCTTGCCGCAGGAACTGGAAACGCACGATGAAGCCGGCGACTTTGTGATGAAAATCAAAAAGCAGGGCCACCTGCATACGCTGGTTTATTCGTATCACCCATTCGATGTTGTGGGCTGGGATGGCTACAATTTCCCCTACGGATTCTCCATTCACAACTTTGAACCCATCACCGGCCGCGTCCACCAGCCACCTCCCGTCCACCAGACCTTTGAAACCCGGGCGTTTGTTGTGTGCTCGTTTTGCCCGCGCCTCTACGACTATCATCCCCAGGCCATACCTGCGCCCTACAACCACAGCAATATCGATTCAGATGAAATGCTGTACTATGTAGATGGCGATTTTATGAGCCGGAATAACATCGAAAAAGGACACATTACGTTGCATCCAGGCGGCATTCCCCATGGGCCACATCCTGGTGCTTATGAGCGCAGTATTGGCAAAACGGAGACGGAAGAGCTCGCTGTCATGATTGATACCTTTAAGCCGCTGATGGTAACTGAAGCCGCTATGGGTATTGATGATGGTAAATATTACAAATCATGGTTGCCGCACGACTAGTCAAAAACCTTTGGGTTTTTGGGGTTGAAGGTTGCAAGTTTAAGGTTGAAAGTTGGTTTTACTGGCTTCAAACCGGCGGCATGTACACAAGCGCTAGCGTAATCCTTAAGGCCCAAAACCTTCAACCTTAAACCTGGAACCTTCAACCAAAAAAGCATGGTGAAATCGATTGATCCGCAGTCGCTGCCTGTACGGGAATTGCATGGCTATCTGCTCGGGGCGGTAGCGCCGCGGCCGATAGCGTTTGCCAGTACGGTGGACAAAGCCGGCAACGTGAACCTGAGCCCTTTTAGCTTTTTCAACGTGTTTAGTGCGAACCCGCCGGTGATGATTTTTTCACCTGCGCGACGGGCAACCAACAACACCACGAAACACACCTACGAAAATTTGCTCGAAGTGCCCGAGGTGGTCATCAATATCGTCAATCATCCGATTGTCGAGCAGATGTCATTGACCAGCACGGACTATCCGGATGGCGTCAACGAGTTCGCGAAAGCAGGCCTGACTGAAGTGCCATCTGTCCGAGTGAAACCCCCCCGCGTGGCCGAGTCACCGGTCTCGTTTGAGTGTGTTGTGGATGATGTCGTGCAGCTCGGCGACCAGGGTGGGGCCGGTAACCTGATCATCTGCCGGGTTGTGATGCTGCATTTGGATGATGCGTACCTCGACGCAGATGGAAAGCTCGATACGACGAGATTAGATTTGGTAGGGCGGATGGGGGGCAGCTGGTATTGCCGCGCTAACGGGGCGGCCTTGTTTGAAATCCCGAAACCGCTGAGAACACGCGGTATTGGCGTAGACGAGCTTCCGGCGTCTGTGCAGCAGAGCGCGGTGCTGACGGGGAATAACCTCGGCCGGCTTGGGAATCTCGAACACCTGCCTACTGCTGATGAGCTACAGGCCGCGCGCGACATGCCGGCTGTGGCCGAAATACTGGAACTGCAGGCAAAAGACCCCCAATCAGGTCTCGAACAACTGCATCAGCTTGCGCAACGTTATCTCGAACAAGGCGAGACAAAGCAAGCGCTGGCCACATTGATGGCGGGGGAGATGGAATGAGCGATCAAACCGTTAGCTGGGTGCCGTCCGATGCTTTTGTTGAACAATCTAACCTGCGAAACTATGAGCAGTGGTTGGAAGTGCATCGGGGGCTGAAGTTTGAGAACTATACAGCCCTTTGGGCATGGTCTGTTGACAATGTAGCGGCGTTCTGGGAAACTATGTGGGCGTATTTTGACGTCATGTCGGATACACCATATACAAAGGTACTTTCTGGGGAGGAGATGCCTGATGTGAAGTGGTTTGAAGGTGCAACTCTCAACTATGCGGCCCACATTTTTCGCCAAAAACATCCTGATCGACCGGCGCTGATATTCAAAGCAGAGGATCAGCCTGTCGTACGCATCGGTTGGGCGACGCTGGAGCGCAAGGTCTACCAGATGCAGCAATACTTGCGGGCTGCCGGCGTAAAACAAGGTGACCGTGTCGCAGCTTATCTTCCTAATATTCCAGAAGCCATCGTCGCCTTCCTGGCAGCTAATTCAATTGGTGCTGTATGGTCGTGTTGTTCTCCAGATTTTGGGGTGAACACCGTGATAGATCGATTTGCCCAAATTGAGCCGGTGTTTTTCATCGCTGCTGATGGCTATCGATACAATGGAAAACCCTTCAGTAAACTGCCCGAAATACAGCAGATTGTGGAGGCCATTGATTCGATCAATACTGTGGTTTTGATTCCGTACCTCGATGAAAAGGCAACGTTCTCCGGGGCTGTGTCCTGGATAGATGCCCTTGCTGAAACGGAAGAAGAGGGTACCCTGGAATTTACTTCGGTGCCTTTTGAACATCCGATCTGGGTGCTGTATTCATCGGGTACAACAGGCCGGCCCAAAGCCATTACCCATTCGCACGGCGGCGTACTACTGGAGCACCTGAAATACCTGGCCTTCCACAACGATGTGCATCCTGGAGAGAATTTTTTCTGGTTTACCACAACGGGCTGGATGATGTGGAATTTTCTTCAGGCAAGCATGCTGGCAGGCGCTACCCCGGTGCTGTTTGATGGAAGCCCGGGCCGGCCAGATCTGAATGCACTGTGGTCGTTGAGCGAAGAACTACCGATTCATCATTTTGGGACCAGCGCGCCTTATCTGACCGCGTGCATGAAGCAGGGGTTGAAGCCTGGTGAAACGTTTGATCTAAGTGCTTTGCGCTCGATAGGTTCAACCGGTGCGCCATTGCCAGCCGAAGCTTTTGATTGGGTCTATGCGTCGGTTAAGAACGATGTATGGTTATGCTCCATGAGTGGTGGCACCGACATTTGCACCGCGTTTGTAGGTGGCTGTCCATCTGAGCCGGTATACCGTGGCGCCATTCAGTGTCGCTGTCTCGGTTGCGCAATGTATGCGTACGACGAAAGCGGCGAGCGGCTAACAGACCAACTGGGTGAAATGATTGTCGAGCAGCCTATGCCGTCGATGCCCATTTATTTCTGGAATGATGCGGGCGGTGAACGATACCAACAAAGCTATTTTGCCAATTACCCTGGCAAATGGCGGCACGGCGACTGGATCAAGATTTTCAATTCAGGATCTCTGATCATTCAGGGCAGGTCGGATGCGACCCTGAATCGGAAAGGCATCAGGATCGGTACGGCTGAGATTTATGCCGTGCTCGATGGCATTCAGGAAGTTGCTGATGGTATGGTGCTGAACCTCGAAAAGGGGGGAGGAGACGACGTGATGCCGTTGTTTGTTACTTTGCAAGAAGGGGCTATGCTGACTGATGAACTGGTTGCCACCATCAATGGCAGCATCCGTAAAGCTTGTTCTCCCCGCCATGTGCCCGACTTTATCGCGCAGGTAGCCGGCATCCCTTACACGCTGAGTGGCAAAAAAATGGAAGTGCCAGTGAAAAAGATTTTATTGGGCATGGATGTATCCACCAACATGAACAAGGACGCAGTGCGTAATCCTGAAGCCATCGAAGCTTTTGTGGCCCTTTCGAGTGCGTTTCGGGAAAAGCATTTGTAAGTCTTAACAATACCAACAATGGGAAAACTTGAAGGCCGCGTGGCCATTATTACAGGAGGTGCCGGCGGCATCGGTTATGCAACGGCGCAGCGATTTATAGCTGAAGGTGCTGCTGTAGTTATTGCAGACTTGCGGGCAGATACTGCTGCCATCGATGCGCTCGATGGTCAGGCCGTGTTTGTGAAAACGGATGTGTCTGACATGACCGATGTCGAACGGCTTGCAGCTGAGGTGATGGCGCAGTTTGGTAAAATTGATATCCTCGTCAACAATGCCGGCATCACACGCGATAAATCGCTCAAAAAAATGACCGAAGCTGACTTTGATGCGGTCATCAGCGTGAACTTGAAAGGTGTGTTCAACTGCACCAAAGTGGTCGCGCCTTTTATGGTTGAGGCAGGGTACGGTAGAATCATGAACACCGCGTCGATTGTTGGTGTGTACGGCAACTTTGGGCAGACGAACTACGCAGCCGCTAAAGCCGGTGTCATCGGCATGACAAAAACCTGGATGCGTGAGCTTGGGCGAAAAGGGATTACGGTCAACGCGGTTGCGCCCGGGTTTATTGAGACGGATATGATCAAGACGATTCCTGATGAGGTGATTCAGGGGATGATCAAAAGCACCCCCGTGCAGCGTGCCGGCAAGCCGGAAGACATTGCAAATGCGTTTCTCTTTCTGGCGTCAGAAGAGGCAAGCTTTGTGAATGGGGTGGTGCTGCATGTGGATGGGGGGCTGGCGTACTAGGTGCAAACATATAAATCTTTTAGGATTTATTTGTTTGCTGTTGAAAGTTGCAGGTTACAGGTTGAAGGTTTTTGGGGTGAGGGAATTGGGTAGTCGATTGCTGTGGGTTTAGTGGCTATGAATTACATGGCAACGCGCTTTAGTAAAAGTACCCGCTTGAGAGGGGCGAGTCAGACATGGTATGTCTGGGGCTGGGGGTGTGTAAGCGCAACGCGCAATTTCCCGGACTTAAAGCCAACTAATCGAATGACTGCGGAGCATCATGCAGGCTCAAAGCGATAGTCTCCTCCGGTAGAAAATAGAGTGGATCCAGTGCTTCACCTTTTAGGCGAATTTCATAGTGAAGGTGGGGAGCCGAAGACAGGCCGGTATTTCCCGAATAGCCAAGCAGGTCACCCTTTTTGAGTTGCTCGCCGGCTTCGACGATAATCTCAGAAAGGTGGGCATACAGCGTTGTAAACCCATCTATGTGCTGTAACTTTATATACTCGCCGTAGCTGCCATTTCTGTTTTCAACATAAACAACGCCATCAGCGGTTGCATAAACTGGCGATCCGGATGCTACCTGAAAATCAAGACCGGCATGCAGGCGCTTTATCTCTAACACAGGGTGGTACTTGTAACCATACGTTGCAGTGGCCTTGATTTTGTTGTCGCCAAGCGGGTGTATTGAAGGCACGTCATTTTCTTCAAATTGTCCCAGCAGCGCTGATGGCAAATAGTCAACTGGGTCCACGGGCTTATTGTCAATCCTGACTTCATAGTGGAGATGTGGGCCTGTTGAAAGTCCACTGTTACCTGACTCGCCAATTTTTTGCCCTTTTTTGATGGATTCGCCGGCTTTTACGCTTTGCAAAGACAGGTTAGAGTAGCTTGTCAAATAGCCATTGGCGTGCTCGATGACGATGAATTTGCCTCTCCCGTTATTTTCTGCAACTTCTTTGATGGTCCCGGCAGCAGTGGCATAGACATCTGAGCCCATGCGTGCCAGAAAATCAACCCCAGCATGCATACGGCGAATTTTGAGGACGGGGTGGTACCGCATACCAAAGCCGGATGTGACCTTTACCTTTGATTTAAGTGGGTGCAGTGATGGAATAGAATCATTCGATACAACAGCGTCGATTAATGCTGGTGTTGATGGTAACAGCGCTGGGGTTGTGTGGTCAGCAGATGAGGTGTTGCCTACGAAGGAGGCAATCAACAAAAACATGAGCATAAACATAAGGGTGATTCGAGATCTGGTGATTGGGGAAGGGTCAGATACGGCACTTGTTGTGAGGCGCCTGACACGTGATAGCAGCGAGCCGTCGTGCATGGATAGGGCAGGAGAGGCAGCGAGTCCAGTTGTACGCAGCGTTTCCAGGGTGACAAGTGCTCGTAAATAGGTTGCTTTGCTGCCCATAGTTTCGACGGCGAGGTCGTCGCAGCAGAATTCTCGTTCGATGGTGATCCGGTGTGATACCCACCAGACAGCCGGGTGAAAAAAGAACAAGGTCTCAAAAACAGATTGGAGCACGGAGAGGGCATAGTCGTGCCGTTTGATGTGTGCAAGTTCGTGGGTGAGGATGGCCTCAACTTGCTGTGGTGCAAGCCCCGTAAGCATGCCGGCCGGTAGTAGAATGACAGGTTTGATCCAGCCAATAAGGACGGGCTGGTCAATGTGATCTGTGATCCGAACAACCACACGCTGGAGGATCCCCATTTGGTCTGCAATGCGCCGCATCATGCGAGCAATGGTATCTTCCCGGCAAGGGGTGCCCGTATGTTTCAGGAGATGGGTACGTGCAAGTCCGCGCTGGAACGTTCCGGCGTACACACAAACCCCTAAAAGCCACAAAATGACGAAATAGGGGCGCAGTTGATACAGGCTCGTAAGTAGGGCTGGCATACGAAAAGCATTATCCGCATGGCGTGCTGCTTCTGGCAGTATGGGCAAGGCGGACGGATGTGCTCCAGCTGATGTCTCTGCTACTGGCAACGCTACCGGCTCAATGGGGGCTGTTGTCAGTGCTGATGGATACACGAGTGTAAGGGTCGGTAAAGCCAGCATCAATATGAGGGCAAACCAGCAGGTTGTGTAACGGACGCGCGCACTGCGCTTGTGGAGGACCGGCTGAGCGAGCCACAGCAGCAGCCCGACCAGGCCGGCTTGCCAGGTGAAATGTAGCAGCCAGGTGCCAAGATGCAGGAGCGCTGGATGCGACAGGAATTCAGTCAGATAGCTCACGATTCGTTCTCCAGCTTGTCTATCAGTTTGCGGATTTCGGCCAGTTCTTCAGCTGAGCTGGGCTTTACTGCAAGCGCGCGCAGGATGAGGTTTTTAGCGGAGCCCTGAAAAGCATCGCTGAGCAAGTTCGACACCAGCTGGTCCTGCACCGCTTCGGCCTGGTATGCTGATGTGTAGACATGCGCGCGGGCTGTGCTGTCGCGGCTTACCAACCCCTTCTCCAGCATGATCTGGAGTAACTTCAATACGGTTGTATAACCTGTTTTCGGCTCGGGAAGGGAAGCGTGTACTTCTTTTACCGTAGATGGGCCGCGCGCCCAAAGTACATTTAAAATGGTGAGTTCGGCGCCCGTGGGTTTGGGGAGTGCTGCGTTTGACACGGCATTGTCTGCTAGTTACGAAGGCTTTCGTAATTAATATACGAAAATCTTCGTACTATACAAGCGTGCAGGTTTGGGAAAAGATGAAATAGATGTTTTTAGCGTATAATGGCCACTTTTCCGTACGACGCGCCTTCGCCATTTTGGTCTACGGCAACGACGATGTACATGCCAGAGGGGACAGGTTGATCGTTACGATCGCGGCCGTTCCAACGGATGCGGCCGCCACGGGCTTCGATGCTTGTGACAAGCGTGCCGGCGGCGGTCAGGATGCTCACATCGGTTTCGTCGAGCAAGCCTTCAATAAAGATCTCGGGGTCGCGTCCGCCTTCGATTTTTACGGGATTGGGGTAGACAAACAGGTCTTGCTGGTTTTCCACAGCTGCGGTGGCGTCGCCTTGCAGGCTGATCAGGCCAAGATCTGTTGAGAAAAATACTTCTCCTGTCACATCATTGACAGCAACCGACAGCACCACATTGGAGAGCAGGGGACTGTTTTCAGCCGTGAAGTTGGCGATATCGCGGAAGCCGAGTTCAGCCTCTTCAACAAGCCAGACGCCGGCATCGGTTGCTACCCACAGGTTGTTGGCCGGGTCAACAGCAACGTCATTAATTTTTAGCCCGAAGAACAAGAATTGGCTTTCACCGGCCTGTCGTTCTGCGCGCAATGGCCAGATGGCTATGGCGTTGGGGTCTTGCGCAACGATGCCGGTGTTGACAAAGTAGGCGAGCCCTTCATCTGTTGCCAACCAAACGCGGCCAGATTTGTCCTCTGCGATGCCATTGATGATAGTGCCTGGGAGCCCTTGCCCATTGCTACCGCTATCAGAGAAATACCTAAACGCATCATCCGATGTATCTTCGAGTGAACTGCCCGTGTTCAATACAACCAGGCCTTCGCGGCGTTGGAGGTTATTCAGGCTTACAGTCACAATCCACTTCTGGCGGAAGCTGTCTACAAAAATGCGCTCATAAGTAATTGCCGGCCCGGCAGCTGAGGCAAAAGATGTCCACGATCCATCGAGCAGGCGGGCATGCAATGGGCGTGCTGCACCAGTGTTGGCCACCCAGAGGGTGCCATCTGGCTCACTTGAGATGCCGCGTACAATGGTGAAACCGGTGCCAGGTGCAGCAACGGCCTCGTCGAGCGTAGAATTTGCGGCACTATAAAAGGTGAGGGCTTCTTCATCGTCAACCTGTACCAGACCTCCGCCAACAGAACCTACCCAGGCATTGCCCTGGCTATCGGTATGGACGGTAAGGAAAGAGGTTGGTTTACCGACGAGTGCAGGGAAGAAGCGTTTGGAATACGTTGTCCAGTTGTTCTCCGTATCAAATTTGTAAAACCCGCGGTCTGAACCTGGTATGCCACCAAGCCACAGGTTGTTTGCACTGTCGAACGTGAGGCCGGTAAACTGTCCGTCAAACGGACCACTTGGGAAAAAGGGCTCGCGGGCAAAGGCGATGCTGGAAGTGGTTGTGGCGATTGGAGCAATAGCGATGAGCCCTTCTGTATTATCGCCGGCCCACAGGTTACCGTCGGGGCCCAATGTAATGTTGCGTAAGGTGCGCAACCCTGCGCTACCAATGGTGCGGGCTGCATCAGGTGATGCAATAGAAAGCAGGCGATCGGTCTCCAGGCCAAGCAATTGGTCAGCGAGCGGAAATAAGACGTCTACTTGTCCGGTGGTGACAGCCATGCGCGAATAGTCGTCGGCTGCATTACGGGCATAAACGCCGCTTTCTGTGCCTGCATAAAGCGTATTGCCAAAGCCGGCAATGCTTTGAATGCCGGGGGTGCCGGCGCCGAGGGTTTCTGGCGTCCAAACCGAAGGATCTTGCAGGTTAGGCAGGCTGAGTGGTGCTGAGGCTACCGCTTCATCTGTAGCAACCCAAAGCCGGTTTATGCCATCCGGTATGGTTGTGATGGTGAAATCGTTAACGGCAGTAGCAGATTGCCCTGTACCAAACCCCAAATACGTTTCCAGAACTTCGCCGGCAGTTACATCAAACAACACAATACCAAATCCCGTTGCCACAACCAGCGTGTCGCCAGTGATGCGCATGCGTCGAATATCCCGCATGGGAAACTGTGATGCGCGCTGAATATCCAGGAAGGGACGTACGGTACCTGTTTCCACATCTATCCGGTCGAGAATGCCATCCTGGTAGCCGACCCAAACCGACTGGTTGACCGCATCGTATTCAATTGCCCGGATGTTGAGCCCAAAGAGGCCTTCCGTAGTTGTGAATCGGCTGATTTCTCCAGTGGCCACACCATAGCGAAAAACACCGCCAGACGTAGCTGTCCAGATGGCATCTTCAGAAGCTGTAAGGTCGACAACCTGTCGAAGGGAGGTATGGGAAGTCCAGTCCTCTTGTGCCTGTACTGGTGAGGCAATGAGGAAGAGTATCAAGAAGGTCTGCCAGCGAAATACTGACATAGGGGAAAAGGTACGGCGTCTGTTGATCATCAGATCGAGAGGTTACGAAGTACTTGTTAGACCGTTTGTGTGAAGCCGTATCAACCTTTCATATATAAGTGCGGGATGTTGATGTATGCCTGTGCGATACGCACAGCAAGATAAGCAAAGCGACCCATCACGTCATAACGTAACACATCTTGTGCCAGTTCAAACCCGATTCATTGGGTGTTGATCCCGTTTTCAAATGAGCAAATAATTAAGCGAAGGGTCGCAATCAACCCCGGGCTATCCCAGTGCTTTTAATGCTTTTTTTGCCTGCTCGTGTTCAGGATCGAGTGACAGGGCTTTTTGGTACGCAGATTTTGCCTCGGCAGCGCTGCCTTTGAGTTCATGCAGCATGCCCATACGCCATAAAGCAGAAGCGTGGCTGGGCTGGTAGGGGCGCATAGGCAGGGTCATGTAGATCTCCAGGGCTTCAATGCCGCGATCTAGCCGGCTTTCAGCGGCAATGGCTGTTTTAGCGATGTCGTAGAATGACATAGAGGCAGCTTCTTTGTCGATGGTTACAGATTTCTCGAAGACATCAAAAGCGGCGTCGTATTTTTTCTGCCACCGGTAATACCAGCCGGCGCGTTTGAGCGCTTCAATGTTATCCGGATAGGTCGCAAGCAGTGATGCGATGAGCGCCTCTGCTTTTTCTGGCTGCTCTTCGCGAATGTGCCGTTCTACCAGGTGCGAGGTGCCTTCGATGGGTTTGAGTTCATGGTATCGTTTTGCATGGTGCCAGGCCTTGTCTTTATCACCGCCGGCAATCCGTGGGGCCTGGTAGTAATAATTGGAGTTGGCAAGGTGGCATTCTGCAAAGTCCTGGTCCAGTTCGAGGCAGCGGTCGATCGCAGCTTTACCCTTTTTTGCGTACCGCATTTTCTTCAGCGCTCCCACCTCGTTAATCTGGATAAAGACGGCGTTCGAGAGCCAGTATTCGTATTCCGCTTTGGTATTGTCCAGCGAAGTGGCTTTTTCGAAATGTTCTATCGCCTTGTCAGGGCGGTCCTGGTTCATCAAGGTTCTGCCGAGGTAATACGCGGCATCTGCATTTTGGGGGTCATTTTTTTGCACAGCGGCAAGAATCGTTTCTGCCCTGTCATATTGTGCGGATTCGTACGCATCGATGCCCTTTTGTAAAGAGTTGGCAGATTGGGCGGCCGTGTATGATGGGGCAACAATCAACAGTAAAAAAGCAACGAAGTGGGGAAGACGCATGATTTTAGCATAAAGTGATAGATTGCAAGTCCTAACGTATAAGACTGCGCGCAGGTTACAGTTATTCTTAACGATTTTAGTGAGAGAAAAATTGTCAGATGCTGCCGGCTTTTTGTATGATGGCATCTGTGTTAGCGGGCAAGGTGTGCCCGTTTGTAATGGCTTAACGCTACACCCTGATGACATCTTCTGCTTCTTCGATATTTTTTGCCTGCCTGTTCTTTGCATTGGCTTTATTGTCGGGATGCCGGCCTGGCAACCATATACTGCCTGTTTACGATGTGCCAGATAGCCTCGCTACCCATACGCCGTTCTTTCAAAAACAGGTGTTGATGACTTCGCTGACCGACCCCATGGAATTGGCAATTGCAGCAGACGGCACCGTATACGTGATTGAGCGGGGAGGCGCCATATTGCAATGGGACCCCGTTACGCGTAAGCAAGCGCGAATTGGCTACATTCCGGTATACATGATTGTTGAAGATGGCTTGCTGGGTTTGGCACTCGATCCGGATTTTCTGGAAAATGGCTGGATGTATGTATTCTATGGACCAGCTGATGGGGGCGACTCGCGACTTTCACGGTTCACTGTAGTCGATGACCGCGTTGATCCTGATTCCGAGAAAATCTTGCTACACGTGCCCATGCAGCGTGAGGCTTGCTGTCACGCTGCCGGCTCCCTTGCTTTTGGACCGGCCGGCACCCTATACCTCGCCGTTGGTGATAACACCGACCATATCGATACAGCCGGCGGCCCCATCGATGAGCGGCCGGGGCATGCCATTGCAGATGCGCAGCTTACGTCCAGTAATACCAATGACTTACGCGGAAAAATTTTGCGTATTAAGCCGGCTTTGGATGGCACCTACACCATCCCTGAAGGCAACCTCTTTGCCGGGGATGCGGATCATCGACCTGAAATTTACGCAATGGGGTTGCGCAACCCCTTCCGCATTGCTGTCGATACTGAAACAGGGTGGCTATACTTTGCTGATGTCGGCAATGGCGATCCACCAAACGAAAGAGGGGATTGGGGGTGGGACGAGTTTAACCAGGCACGCGGTCCCGGTAATTTTGGGTGGCCTTATATCACTGGAGACAACCAGCCATACCGCGATTTTGATTATGAGACAGGTGAAGTCGGCGCACCGTTTGATCCCTTGGCTCTGGTCAACGATTCTCCCAACAATACGGGTGTAGCAAACTTACCGCCGGCATTACCCGCTATGATTTGGTACACCTTTGGGGAGTCTGAGGAATTCCCTGAAATGGGCACAGGTGGTGTAAATCCGATGTCTGGCCCCGTGTATCGACGCGCCCATACCCACACCCCAACGGCATTGCCCGATTATTACATTGGCAAACACTTCATTTACGACTGGATGCGCAACTGGGTGCAGGTTGTTTCTTTCGATGAGATGGGCGATCTGCAGGGTATTGAGCCTTTTCTGCCGGAGATGACATTTGCGCGGCCCATGGACATGGAGGTGGGGCCCGATGGGGCGTTGTATGTGATTGAGTGGGGCAACGGATTCTGGGGCAGCAATGCAGATGCGCAGGTCGTGCGTGTGGTGTACAAAGGGACCGATTATCCTCGACCCGAAATGGAGGAAATTGATCAGGGGCTTCAGTATGATATCTCACTGGCCGCGCCGGCACCAGGTAGCTTCTTTGCCTACGATACACCTATCCATTATCGCATAGAAGATGAAGGCCGCGGGACATTGACCGATGAGGCCGTACGTGTAAAAGTTTATGCCGGATATGATACCAATCGTTTTCTTGTGGATGAGCAATTGGGCAACAGCGGTACGTTTCGTGTTTCAAGTGCATATACACACGTGCCAGACCTGCACTATGTTGATCGGTTTGCCGTGGTCCAGGTCTGTTACGACGCACCTGATCGCAGTGGTAAGTGCAATGAGTATAAACTACATCCGCGTGAGAAAGAAGCAGCACATACATACCATGCGATTAATGCCAGCCGGCGAACCTATGGTGTGCAGCCGGCTGCTGCTGAATTCCACGAGACCGCGCTTACTGTTATGCGGCTGCGGAACGGGAGCGAGGTATGGTATGGCCCTTTTGCTGCTTCAGCATTTGATCAGGTGCGGGTTCGATATAAAACAATGGGGCCGGCAGTGCTACATGTGGTAACGGGCATTGACACAACTACTGTGGATTTGCGTAGGGGGCAAAGGCTTGATGAGTTGCCACAGGCAGGCGTGCTGGATCGGTTGCAGGCGGAAGGTAAAGGGCATGTGATTGAACGCTTGCAGCGGTCTGCTTACCAGGGATGGCGTGAGATTGTTGTGCCTGTGACGCCGGCCACTGGCCCTGATGGGCAAGTGATTAAACTTGTTGTGTCATCAGAAGAAGGCGGGGTAGTTGTTGAGCTTGATCATCTGGTGTTAGAAGCTGCAAATACCTCAAATTGAGGCACTTAAAACAGCTGATAGTGGATTGGGAAACAGTTGCATCCCAAAGGCGGGCACCCTAAACTGATCAGCACCCACAGAAGATCACCACCAGAAAAGATCTGACTATGAGATACCTGATCGCCGGCAGGTACTTGCTGGCTGTTTTTGTCTGCACTTTATTGGCATCTGCATGGGCAGGCTGCAACCCCCAGAGCGACGTTACAGTAGTGAAACTCGGCCACGGTTTGGATCCGGTTCATCCCGTCCACCAGGGTATGGAGTTTATGGCTGAGAAAGTCGTTGAGAAGTCTGGTGGCAAAATGCGGGTTGATATTTACCCGAGCCAGCAGCTTGGGTCGGAGCGCGAACTGCTGGAATTACTCCAGCTTGGCAGCCTTGGGATGACCAAAGTTACAGCCGCTGTGCTTGAGAGTTTTGCCCCGAGCTTCAAAGCGTTCAGTGTGCCCTACCTGTTTCGCGACCGAGATCATCATTTCAGGGTGCTGGAAGGGGAAATCGGAAAAGAGTTGCTACTTGCAAGCCAGGCGTATTGGCTGCGTGGACTCGCCTATTACGACGCCGGCAGCCGCAGCTTCTATACCAAAGAAAAACCTATTCATTCGCCGGCAGATCTTGCGGGATTGAAAATCAGGACGCTGGAAAGCAAGACCCAGGTAGACATGGTCAACACCATGGGGGGAGCCGCTACACCCATTTCATGGGGTGAGCTCTACACGGCGTTGCAGCAAGGGGTGGTAGACGGTGCTGAAAACAACCCGCCATCGCTCTATACCTCGCGCCAGTATGAAGTGTGCAAGTACTATACGCTGGATGAACATACCACCATCCCCGATGTGCTGCTGATTAGCACCATTGTCTGGGAAGCGCTCACGCCGCAAGAGCAGACCTGGCTGCAAGAAGCAGCAGATGAGTCTGCACAGTACCAGAAAGTGCTCTGGCAGGAAGCCAGTGATGCCGCATTGGTTGCATTGGAAGAAAACGGAATTGAGATTATACGTCCGGATAAAACACCCTTTGCTGAAAGCGTGGCGCCCATCTACGAGTCGTTCAAAAGTGAGCCGGCTGTTTACGACATTATTCAGCGGATCCGCGCCACTGAATAAGGCCGCATTGATCTGCCTCGCGCAGGTGTCCCACCGATATTCACCCCCATGCCGTAACGCATTATGGTCAAATTAAAATCTGTCGTCGACAAAGCCTTGTCTGCGATTCTGGTAACACTGATGGCACTGCTGGTAGTCGATGTGCTCTGGCAGGTGTTTTCGCGCTATGTGCTCAACAGTCCGAGTTCGTTTACCGAAGAACTGGCCCGCTTTCTTTTGATTTGGGTTGGATTGCTGGGTGCCAGTTATGCCGCTGGCAAAAAAATGCACCTTGCCGTCGATATACTGCCTGGCAAAGTGAAAGGCCGGCGCCGAAGCTACCTTGCCATATTTATCCTCGCCGGCACCATATTGTTTGCGTTGACGGTTATGGTTTTTGGCGGCGCCCGGCTTGTCGCAATTACGTTGTACCTCGGCCAAACCGCTGCGGCGTTGCAAATGCCGCTGGGTTACATTTACCTCATCTTGCCCATTAGCGGGCTGTTAATTGCTTTTTATGCGCTCCTGTTCATGATAGACGAGGTACGCGCAATGTCTGGCAAACCGGCCCTTTTTGATGATGATGCGCCGGCAGCCACCCCAACCTTCAATGTAGACTGATCCCGCTATGGAATGGTTTGACGTCCTTGTTCTCGCTTTAACGTTTGCTTCCCTGCTTGCGCTCGGGGTGCCCATTGCCTATTCAATTGGGATTGCCACAGTTGTAACCATGCTCACGGGCATTCAGGTGGCGCCGGCGCTTACCACAACGGCGCAGCGTATGGCAACCGGCTTAAACAGCTTTGCACTGCTTGCCATACCGTTTTTTATACTTGCGGGGCAATTGATGAACAGTGGGGGGCTGGCAAGGCGCCTCATAGATTTTGCAAAGTCGTTGCTGGGTACCTTGCCCGGTGGGTTGGCCCATGTAAATATTGTCGCATCCATGTTGTTTGGCGCTATTTCCGGGTCTGCCGTGGCAGCAGCCTCTGCGATTGGAGGTGTTATGGGGCCCCGGATGGAAGGGGAGGGATACGATCGCGACTTTAGCGCTGCGGTTAACATCACCTCTGCTACAACTGGCCTGCTGATTCCGCCGAGTAACGTACTTATTGTGTATTCCCTTGCCAGTGGTGGTGTATCTATTGCTGCTTTGTTTTTAGCGGGCTACCTGCCGGGAATTCTGGTTGGTACCTTGCTGATGCTGGTTGCAGGCTTTTTCTCGATCAAGAACAAGTACCCCGTATCTGATCGCATTCCTTTTCGAGAAGTTGTTAGCAAATTTTTCCATGCCGTCCCGAGTCTGCTGCTCATTTTTATCGTGATTGGCGGTATCATCGCCGGCGTGTTTACCGCTACGGAAGCGGCAGCGGTTGCAGTGTTGTATGCCCTGGTGCTTGGCTTCATCTATCGTGAAGTAAAGCTTGGAGACCTGCCGCAGATATTTTTGGACGCTTCTGCCACGACAGGCATTGTGATGCTGCTGATTGCAACATCCATTGGCATGTCGTGGATTATGGCGTATGAAAATATCCCGCAAAGCGTCACAGCATCGCTCATTGCACTTACGGAGAACAAGTTGCTCATTTTGATGATGATCAACCTGATTTTACTTGCAGTCGGTACATTTATGGACATGACGCCGGCTGTTTTGATCTTTACACCCATATTTTTACCCATCGCCATACAACTTGGCATAGATCCAACGCATTTTGGCATTATTCTCGTGCTTAATTTATGCGTAGGCTTGTGTACGCCTCCTGTGGGTAGCGTGCTCTTTGTTGGTGTCGGTGTGGCGCAAACAAGCATTGCAAAAGTGATTCGGCCCCTGCTGCCGTTTTTCATCGCGATGATTATTTCGCTGATTCTCGTAACCTACATACCCGCCATCAGCCTCTGGCTCCCAAGCCTCTTTGGCTACTAGGAAGCTGGTTGAAGGTTGAACGTTTAAGGTTCTGTATAACCTGGCCTCCAGCATTCAACCTTAAACCTGCAACATTCAACCTTAAACCAACCACCATGTCGCATCCTCGGCTTTCACCCACGCTTGTTATGAGCGAAGCCTTTCAGCAACGAACGGACATCGTTGTGCCGACGCCAGCTATGCTGTCGTTGCCTGAGAAAGTGCTGCAATTTGGGACGGGTGGTTTTTTGCGGGGCTTTTGCGACTATTTCATCGATGAAGCCAATCGCAGTGGCGATTTTGCGGGACGCGTGGTTATGGTCGGCTCAACGGGTAGCGAGCGTACTCAATTGCTCAATGACCAGGGCGGGCTCTATACCTTGCGCATCCAGGGCCTCGATGCTGGCGAGATCGTAGAACAATACCACGTCGTCGGCTCGGTAAGCCGGGTGCTGGCCGCAGCAACAGACTGGACGGAAGTCATGATGTTTGCCACCAGTCCCGACCTGGAGCTCATCATTTCCAATACAACAGAAGTGGGCGTGGTTTATACCGAAGAGCCCATGCCGGACCCGGATATTGCGCCGGCATCTTTCCCCGCAAAATTGACCGCTGTGCTTGCAGCCCGGGCGCTGGTTTACAATTTTGACCCGGCCCGCGGTGTGGTTGTGCTGCCCTGCGAGCTAATCGATAAAAATGGTGAAGCGCTGGAGCAAATTGTACGGCAGCTTGCAGCAGATTGGAAGATGGACCAGCGGTTTTTTGATTGGCTGGACAACGGGGTAAGGTTTTGCAATACCCTTGTCGACCGTATTGTACCGGGCGCACCTTCGCCGGCTGATCTCGATGACATCGAAGCGCGTCTCCGCTTTGAAGACGCCATGCTTACCACAGCGGAGGTCTATCGCCTTTGGCCAATCGAAACCGATTCGGCTACGCAAGAAAAACTGACGTTTGCGAACGCTGATGCCAGTATTGTCCTTACAGATGACGTGCACCCTTACAAAGAGCGCAAGGTCCGAATTTTGAATGGTGCCCACACCGCAAGTGTACACCTGGCGTTTCTGGCCGGCGAAAAGACTGTGCTTTCGATGATGCGCAATCCGCTCACGTATGGGTTTGTGCAGGGGGTAATGGACAAGGAAATTGTGCCGAGCCTTGATGTTGATGGTGGTGGGCCGTTTGCCCGACAGGTTGTCGAGCGATTCAGCAATCCGTTTTTACGCCACCGCCTGCTCGATATCACGCTGCAATCCACCTCGAAATGGCGATTGCGGTTGCTTCCTTCGCTCTTGTCTTACATCGAAAAAAATGGTGAACTCCCCAAACATATCTGTTTCGGATTTGCCGCGTACCTGATCTTTATGCGGGTGACAAGTGAGAAAGATGGCGCGTATTTCGGTGAACGCGCCGGCAAGCCCTATCCCATCAGGGATGATCAGGCAGGGTACTTTGCCGCGATGTGGGAGTCAGTGGATTCTCAGAACAAAACGTACGTAGAAGTGCTTGTCTCCGGTGTGTGCTCGAAAGAAGAATGCTGGGGCCAGAATCTCAATAAAGTGAAGGGCTTTGTGGAAGTAGTATCCGGCTACGTACTTGATATCCTCTCTATGGGTGCAGAACGCGCCTTGCAGAAGTTCGCAAGCGCCTGAGTTTTTGCTTTTCACGCGAACTACGAACAACTCTCTTCCTGCTGATTTAATTTCAGAGCGTCAAGCAGGGCGCAAATAAAGCAATTGCGCCTGGCGTTTTCTAAATAAGAAGCAGGGAGGCAGGGAAATGTCCAAGTCCCGGATCGTTGAGCGTATTGTTGAACAAGGTGCCGTTGCCGTTATTCGTGCAGATAATCCTGATGTGCTTGGTCGTATGATCGACGCCTTGCTGACTGGCGGTATTTCTGCGCTTGAGGTAACAATGACGGTGCCGCGTGCGCTTGATATCATTGAGGAAACTGCCACGCGGTTTGGCGATGAAATACTGTTGGGCGTTGGTTCAGTGCTTGATCCAGAGACGGCCCGGTTGGCAATCAACGCCGGCGCCAGGTACGTGGTAAGCCCCGTATTCAAGCCATCAATTATAGAAATGGCCCACCGGTACAACCTGCCGGCCATGCCCGGATGCTTCACGCCAACTGAAATCCTCGAGGCCCATGAAGCCGGTGCCGATATTGTCAAAGTCTTTCCAGCCGGACAGCTCGGCATGAAGTATTTCAAAGCTATTAAAGCCCCCATGCCCCACTTGCAGCTCATGCCAACAGGCGGGGTGAACCTGACAAATGCCGGCGAGTGGATTGCGGCTGGCGCCTGTGCCGTTGGCGTGGGTAGCGCCCTGATTGACAAAGAGGCCATCGCAACGGGTAACTTTGACAAAATTACAGAAAACGCAAGAACACTCAGGAGTAGCCTCGGTTAATCCCCTTTGATGGGTAGAAGTATAAATTAGTCCAACCCCTTTGCGTAACATTACAACGTTCATGAAATCCCCCCGGATAGCTTTATTATTGCTTTTTCTGGCAGCCTTTGCCGGTTGTGCGGATGAGGATGCCGCTACCGTAGCAGATATGCCGGGGGCGGGTGTCATGACATTTACAGAGGTTACTGCACCCGCTGGTCTGGCAGATTTCCAGCATAAAGGCGGGAGCGTGGGTGAAAAATGGTATCCGGAGACGGTAGGTGCCGGCGCTGGTTTTATTGATGTAGATGGCGATGGTTGGCTCGATATTCTTCTTGTGGAGGGCGGCACATGGCAAAACCAACTGGGTCCCGCAGCAGACGTACAATCCCTCCGCATCTACAAAAATAAAGGGGACGGTACGTTTGAAGATTACACAGAAGCTGCCGGCCTGGCGGACGTGCGAACGTACGCTTTTGGTGTTGTTGTGGCTGATTATGACAACGACGGGGATGACGATTTCTTTGTCACCACGCTTTATCAAAACCTGCTTTTTCAAAACAACGACGGCCAATTTGAAGAGGTTAGTGAAGCGGTCGGCCTGGCTGATGTGGCCCTTTGGAGTACTGCAGCCCTGTTTTTCGATGCAAACCGGGATGGATGGCTCGATCTGTTTGTTGCAGATTATGTTGACTGGACACCCGAAACTGACATCTGGTGCACCCACAACGGGGTGGACAAATCGTTCTGCGGCCCAAAGTTGTACGATGGGCTTGATAGCCATTTCTACCAGAACAATGGCGATGGTACATTCACCGAGCGCGCAGCTGCTGTGGGGCTCAAAGAATCGGTTGGTAAAACCCTTGGCGTGACGGAGTTGGACTTTAATTCGGATGGCTGGCCCGATCTTGCGCTGGCCAACGATACGCAGCGCGACTTGCTCTACCAGAACAAGGGGGATGGGACCTTCGAAGAAGTTGGCTTATTCAGTGGAATAGCATTTGATGAAAACGGTGTGGCCCGTGCCGGCATGGGAATTGATGCAGGCGACGTAGACAACAACGGCAATGTGTCTGTGTTTGTCGCCAATTATGCCGAAGAAATGATTGGTGTCTACCGGCATACCGGTGAGGGAATTTTTGTCAACCGTTCAGCAGCCTCTCAGGTTGGTCGCCCAAGCATGACAACGCTGGGGTTTGGACTCTTCCTCTTTGATCCAAATCTGGATGGTTACCTGGACCTTTTTGTTGCCAATGGTCACATCGATGACCTGATTGAGCAAGTGCAAGACAATGTGACCTACAAGCAAGCGCCGCAGCTTTTTGTGAATATGCGGAATGGTACGTTCAAAGAAGCTGTTTTAACGGACAGCACTTTGCTACAGCGACCCATCGTTGGTCGAGGTGCAGCCTTTGCCGACATTGATCGGGATGGGGACCAGGATATTCTGCTTACCGAGAACAAAGGCGGGGCGTATCTGTGGCGAAATGATGGGCAGGAAGGCAACGCGCTTCGGGTTTACCTGGCGGGCACAACCAGTAACCGTAGTGGCATCGGAGCGGAAGTGCTGGCATATGTTGCGGGAGAACCCCAGGCCCGCCGGATCCGGTCTGGCGGCAGTTACCTTTCCCAGTCTGAGCAAATTGCCACCATTGGCCTCGGGATGCATAATGCCGTTGATTCGCTATTTGTCAGCTGGCCAAGCGGGCAGCAAGATAGATTTGTTGGCGTGCCAGGCGGACAGGCGATACTTGTCACTGAAGGCACCAGCACGTATCAAACCCGGTACGCATTCAATCGACAATCCCAAAACGTACAACCTTAATTGCATCCTGCATGATCATCCCGACCTGCATATCACATCGGCCGGCCGGTAAACAACGCCTGCTGCTGACCTTTGCAGCCGGCCTGACTTTATTCACAGGCTGTAAAGCGCCAGATGAAGCACCTGTAGAAGCCACACCTGTAATCCCGTATGCTTACACGTATGAAGATGTAACGGCAACGGCCGGCTTGGGTGATTTTATACATGAAACAGGGGCGTCTGGCAATTTTTGGTTTCCAGAAACGGTAGGCGCGGGTGCTGCCTTTTTTGATTACGATGGAGATGACTGGTTAGACATTTTATTGGTGGCTGGCGCCCGCTGGGAAGGAGAAGGGGAGCCCATACCGGCTTTGCAGCTGTTTCGAAATACAGGGGATGGAGCTTTTGAAGAGGTAACGGAAGCAGCCGGCTTGCGTGATGTGGTTGCCTATGGCTTTGGTGTGCTCGCCGGCGATTACGATAACGACGGAGACCAGGACTTCTTTTTTACAACACTCCATCAAAATCACCTTTTCCAAAATAACGATGGGCGATTTACAGATGTGACCCGCGAAGCAGGGTTATCCGTTGACGATTTTTGGAGTACAACGGCCATCTTCTTCGATGCAGATAACGATGGCTGGCTCGATCTGTACGTGGGCAATTATGTGCGCTGGCAGCCTGAGCTGGATCAGTTTTGTACGCTCGATGAATACGAGCAGTCGTACTGTGCTCCCCAGCAGTTTGAAGGAGAGCCGGCCCAGTTTTACCGCAACAATGGAGACGGCACCTTTGCTGACGAAACGGAGAAAGCCGGTATGACACCTACGCCGGGCAAAACCCTAGGCGTGACAGAGCTCGACATAAACCAGGACGGCTGGAGTGATCTTGTGGTTGCCAACGACACCCAGCGTAACCTGTTGTATGTAAACAAAGGTGATGGCACCTTTGAAGAGCAAGGCTTGTTGACGGGCATCGCATTTGACGAAAATGGTGTTGCCCGCGCCGGCATGGGTATTGATTCTGGCGATATTGAAAACAATGGCGAGGATTGGGTGTTCATTGGCACCTTTGCGCACGAGATGATTGGTGTATTCAAATCAACCCCCAATGGCTTTTTTCTGGACCGCTCCGCTGCTTCAAAAATTGGCCGGCAAAGCCTCCAGACCCTCAATTTTGGCCTCTTTCTATATGATGCTGAATACGATGGTGATCTCGATATGCTGGTAGCCAACGGGCATATCTATCCCGCCATCGAAAAGGTTGAGAATGCGATAACCTACAGGCAGCCCACGCAGTTGTTTGTAAATGAGGGAGATGGAACGTTCACCGATGTAATGCCTGAGATACAGGGTGTTTGGGCAAAGCCACTTGTAGCACGAGGTGCTATTTTTGGCGACTATGACCGCGACGGAGATGTGGATATTTTGCTCACTGAAAACGGCGGCCCAATTCATTTATGGCAGAACAACTCTGTGCAGGGCAACTACCTGCGTGTTAAGCTGCAGGGTACTTCCAGCAATGCTGATGGTCTGGGCGCCCGCGTTGTGGTGTATGCCGGCGACCTTGTGATGCAACGGCGTATCCGAACCGGGGGGACGTACATGTCGCAGTCCGAACTAACCGCCAGTTTTGGGGTGGCTGCGTACAACAAGATAGACTCCCTGATCGTTTATTGGCCAGGTGGCGTCGCGCAAAAACGATATGAATTGCCTGTAAATGAAGAGATTTTAGTTGTAGAAGGCGCAGAATAACTTTTAATTCTAGCAACTAGCAAGCCCCACCTTTTCCCTGCCCCACGTTTCACCTAGCCCTGGATTGCTATACATCATGGGTTTTATGCAGCTACATCGACCGAATTGGATTGCAACCAGCATGCTCTGCCTGTTCCTGGTATGTGCTGCTGCCTGTAGGTCTGGCGATGGCGAACCGCTATCTCGCACCGACATTGCGCGCGCGCAGGTTAATCCACAGGCCACCAACTTTCTGATTCAGGCCCAGCAGGCATTGGATAGAGGCATACTTAACCGGGCCCTCGCGTTTGCAGACAGTGCAGTTGCTCTCGAACCAGACCTGGCAGATGCCCATTTTATGCGTGGCCGTACCCTGGCAGCAGCGCGCCAGTACGGTGAAGCAGAGCAATCTTATAACGAAGCGTTGGCGCGCGATCCGGCATATGTCATCGCCCGATTTGATCTGGGCAATATTGCTTATGGCCAAGACCGGTTTCAGGAAGCACTAACGCGCTATTTGGAAATTTTGGAAGTTGGAAACTTGGAGGATGTGGGACCTGAAGACCTGCCCGCATCACTCGAAAAGGACAGAATAACAGCATCGCTCGTGCAGATTGGGCGGACGTATGTTAAGCTTGGCGCCTTTGATGAAGCCCGCAATGCTTATGATCTGGCGCTTGTTGTTGATAGCACGGATGCAATGGTGCACAATGATTTTGGTATCATGTTGCGCGACGATGGCGATATTTCCCGTGCAATTCTCCACGCGCGTAAAGCCCTCGATCTCGAGCCGGCAATGATAGACTATCGGTATTTTCTCGGCGCCTTGCTGGTGCAGCAAGGGCGTTATGAAGACGCCATTCCGTATCTGGAGCAGGTCATTGCTCAGCGACCCTGGCAGCAGGGTGCGCATTTCAACCTTGGGCAGGCGCTCATCCGTACCTCGCAGACAGATGCCGGCATGCAGATGTTGGCGCTGGCAGACTCTGTGCAACTGTGGCAGACCGATATCGATCAGACAAAGGCCAACGTCGATAACGACGCCAATCGGCCTGAGAACTGGATTGAACTTGGGAAAGCATACTTGAGAGCTGGACGGTACGTTGATGCAGCAGAAGCATTTCAGTACGTATTGCAGTTTTTACCCGAGCACGAAGCAGCACGCTACAATATGGCAGTGGTTTGGGAGAAGACGGGAGAAGTAGCCCGGGCCCGCCAGTTGCTGCGTGGCATTCTGAAAACCAATCCTTCACACAAGCCGGCGCAGGCCTTGCTTGATCAGCTCAAAGTCTCTTACTGATTGCTATTGTGGTTCGGTGAGCATCAGCAACTGGTTTGCTTGAACGTTCGTCTGCAGTTGCTGCTTGCCGCTTGGCCAGGTAATACGGAGCGAATCAACAACGGTGGTTATGTTCAGGCCAAAAGTTGCGATGGTTTCCGATTGGGAGAGATAGCTGGACCCCGTTCGAGTGTAGCGGATCTGCTTTGTCCCGCCGGCATACAGTTCGACTAATGACCCCAGGGCATCGCGGTTGCTGGATGTGCCGGCGAGCTTGATCCGTAAATAATTGGCTGCTTGAGAAAGATCGTTGCGCCACAAAAAAGCCGGCCCACCGTTTTCGGTGATGAGGACGTCGAGGTCCCCATCATTGTCCAGGTCTCCATAGGCAATTCCACGGCCTACGAGGGCTGGGAAGTTGGTCAGACGGTCGGCGACATCGCTGAACACGCCGGTGCCGTCATTGAGGAAAAGATGGGGCGTTTGTTTATAGGCAATGCCTTCCTGCGTGTTCTCAATTTCAACCTGCAGGTGTCCATTGGCAGTAAAGAGGTCGAGGTCTGCATCCAGGTCTATGTCCAGCAAAGCAAGACCAAAGGTGAGGGTGAGCAAACTGGGGCGGCCGATTTTAGAGCGGGCAGCGCGATCCACAAACAATCCGTCGCCAATATGGTGATACACGGCAATCATTTCTTTGGAGAAGTTGCCAACAAAGACCGTTTCATCATTGCCGCCATCGATAAACCCGGTGTCTATGCCCATGCCGGCGCGTGCCTTTCCGTTTTCGTCAAACGCAATGCCGCTAAGTTGCCCCTTTTCCGTAAATATGCCGGTGCCATCATTTTCATAGAGCAGGTCGCGCTGTGTATCATTGGAGACAATGAGGTCGGGTGCCCCATCTTTGTTGTAATCAAGCATCGCGGCGCCGAGTGTTTTGCCCGGTGCGTCAGCAAAGCCACGTGCAGCGGTTTGGTCGCTAAACGTGCCGTCTCCATTGTTGTAAAAGAAGGTCCCGGGTGTGCCGTTATAAAGCTCGGGTGTGCAATAACTCTTGTTGGTCCCGTCGAGGGTGCAAAAAATGTCATCTTCAGGTGACCAGTCGACGTAGCCGCCGAGATAGAGATCAAGCCAGCCATCGCGATCTGCATCAAAGAAGAGTGCGGTAGAATGCCAGTCGGTTGCCACTGCGAGTCCGGCTTGCCGGCTAACATTGATAAATACGCCTTCATTGTTTTGCAGGAGGCGTGTGCCTTCGAGGGTGGTAAGGGCGATATCCTGATCGCCGTCGTTGTCGTAGTCGGCTGTTGCAACGCCAAACCCGTAGGCCTGCATGCCTGAAAGGCCGGCAGCTTTGGAGATGTCGGAGAATGAGCCATCCTGGTTGTTGCGATAGAGCAAGAGCGCGGGTGTTGTGTCATCTGCTGTCCAGGTGGCGCCGCCTACGAGGAGGATGTCTTGCCAACCGTCATTGTCTATATCTACAATGGCAGCGCCCGAGCCCATGGTTTCAGGAAACCATTTTTCACCGGATGCACCGGTTGCGTGGGTGAAGTTGGCAAGGCCAGCTTCAGCAGTAGCCTGGGAGAGGGTAAAAGGGATTGCTGTTTCGGATGCTGCGGGTTGTTCTGAGGCGGGTGCTTTTTCGCAGCTGGTGGTAACAAGCAAGATCCCGAACATCAAGGTCAGGAGGCTGACACTTCGCATAACAAACAGGTCAGGTGAGTAAGGTCTGCCCTTTAATGAAAAGAGGAGGCCCTTGATCCTTTCGCTGTACGGAAGGCCTGTCTGTTTTCTTTTTTATTCAGATTGTTCATTTTAGGATCTGGCGAAATTAATCAGGAAAGCAGGTGGATTATGCAAAAGTACCGGATAGCAGGAAGTGCAATACTGTTCATACTATACGCAGGTGTATTCCTCGTTAACCCTGTTTGGGGGATGCAATCAAGTGACCCAGAGACTTTTCCGTTATGGGCATCAGGTGCGCCTGATGGTAATGGTGAGCCGGCAGACGAGCCGACACTGACAGTTTATGAGCCGGCAACAGGTGTTGCGACAGGCACCGCAGTAGTTATCGCACCCGGCGGCGGGTACGGGATGCTGGCCATGGACCACGAAGGACACGACGTGGCGCGTTGGTTGAATACACTCGGCATAACAGCATTTATCCTGAAATACCGCCATGCCCCGAAGTTCAGGCATCCGACACCCCTCCGCGATGGGCAGCGGGCTTTGCGCCTGGTTCGAGCGCGGGCTGGTACGTGGGGGATAGATACCGATAAAGTGGGGATCCTTGGTTTTTCTGCAGGGGGGCACCTGGCCTCGAGCGCTGGCACGCATGCAGACTGGGATGATCCGATGCGTGAAGGCTCCATCGATGTCTTGAGTGCCAGGCCTGATTTTATGGTGCTGGTATATCCGGTCATATCAATGACCGAATCGTACATGCACCGTGGCTCGCGCGACAATTTGCTGGGCAAAGACGCAACGGAGGCGTTGGCCTTGCTGATGTCGAATGAAAAACAGGTTGACGCGACAACGCCGCCGGCATTTCTGATGCATACAACGGAGGACAAGGCTGTACCGCCCGAGAACAGTATTTATTTCTATCTCGCCTTGCGGGAGGCCGGCGTTGGTGCCGAAATGCACATTTACGAAGCAGGTCGTCACGGTGTTGGGTTGGCGCCCGGCGATCCGGTGTTATCTACCTGGCCGGCGCGGTGTGCTGCTTGGCTCAAAGCCAATGGTTTTTAAGCGATTTGTAAAGCAAAAAACAGCAAAGGGAAAGTCGTTTTATTCTCGAAACGCGCTTGTAATGGCTTTAATCGACTTTTAAAACGGAGAAGTTAACAGTTTCTTTTTATTTGACCGTTCACCCCCCAAGATGAACCGTTCAGGCAGATTTATGCTCGTCACATAAAAAGATGATGCAAATTGTGCCGAATTGAAAACGCTTTCAATTTATGTAGAGCCAGTGAATTTAGTGCTTGTTTGAAAAATAAAGCGTCGGGCGTATGGCAATATACGCGGCATTTTTCGGGAAGGCTTTTTGAACTGATCGCTTTTGTACTTTGAGGTAATTGTTGGGTACATCCTTTTGAATTTAGGGCGCAAGCTATTTCCTTCTAATTTAAGAAGGATTGGTGTGCGATTCTCTAAATTTGTTGCATTAAATCCTGTGTTTTTGTAGCGGGTACACAATGCAAGCTATTTGGCAGCGCCAAGGGGTTAGGTGATTCTGTAATACCTTGATTTTATGGACTGAAATAGGTATTTCTTAAGGCAATCTAGCTGTCGCTGCGAAATTAAAGCAGTTTGATTTTGGATCATTCAAGGGCTGACGTGAAGCCACCACGAAGCGTTCGGTCATTGTTTTTAATAAAAGAGTTACCCTCCTTTTCGTTCAGAATGGAGTTTTGTTGCGGGGTTTCGCAAACAAAGTTTTTTGAACGTAAGAATATGGATGATCGTGAGGATGGGGTATTACTTCATGGCAATCATAGCCACTAAAACTGATTTCCTGGGGCGAAGTGCGTCTTTGGGAGTCAATTCTTTGCACTCTAAGTAACTACTTACCAGATGGAGATTCACACTATGAGAATCACGAAGCTACTAGGCGC
>JBCCIM010000072.1 GCA_039111535.1 Bacteroidota bacterium
CACGCCTGTATTCAACGTATGGAACATGGGCGGCATCCGGCCGCAGACTTTCGACAACCCTATGATCACCTGGCTCGTGCCGGGCGTTCCCGAAACACCGTTTGACGCCGGCTTCCCGCTGGCTGCGGCGTATGCTGCAGTGAACGAAGACGTGATTGCCGGTATCGAAGCCCTCGGCGCCCAAGATCCGATGCTCGCTCCACTCGTGCCAACCCTGGTACAATTGCTGCGTTCAGGATCTCCCGACGGGTTTTCAGGTGGCATCGCAAGCACTGACCTCGGCGGCAACGAACTGCTTCCTATCTCGGCTGAAACCAAGTTGATCTCTCAACTCTCTGCATTTGAGTTTGGATACAAAGGACTGTTTGCAGAACGGCTCGCTGTAGGGTTTGATGTGTACCATTTCAGAAAAACCAGCGCCGGCGGGTTCTCTCAAGTGAGTCCAATTATCACCATGACCAGTCTCCCGGGTGACCTTGGTGATAGCGTGCAGAATACCTTCCAGCCGCTCATTGAAGGCGGCTTGCTGCAGATGGGCTTCGATGCTGCTACTGCAGCTGCGCTCGCAAGCGAAGTTGGTGATGTACTGAACGATGCGTACGCACTTGGTGGTTTGTCTTTTCTCACCGCGCTATCAGACGCCGGCCTACCGTTCCACGGCATTGTGGAATCAGACCAGGTACCCGACACAGGATTCCCACAACTTGCCTTTGGCTATCCAACCCGCAACCCGGACGCGATTAGCAAAGACTGGGGATTTGAGGCCCATGCAAAATATTACTTTACTGACTCATTTACGCTCTACGGTAACTACACTTGGTTCAACAGGCCTTCTGGCAACCCGGGTGATCTCAATTTCCCACAGAACAAAATCAGGACGGGTCTGAGTTATGGGGCAACAACTGGCTGGAAAGGCAGCTTATCCTACCAATGGGATCAGGCTTATACCTCAAACAATGCAACCTTTCCCGGTAAAATTGATGCGCGTTCGTTGATCGATGTGTCCGTAGGATATGGATTGGCAAATGGGCTTAATGTGGAGGCATCGGCTACAAACCTGTTCGACAACAAGTTCAGGGCC
This sequence comes from Bacteroidota bacterium, assembly GCA_039111535.1. Lineage (NCBI taxonomy): Bacteria > Pseudomonadati > Bacteroidota > Bacteroidota bacterium. The sequence goes on from JBCCIM010000072.1 coordinate 1,082, forward strand.
CTGCCCGGTTTCCCGGAAATAGGCCGGCGGGTGATTGCGCGAATGACGTATGATTTGTAACGGTTCACAAATCAGCCTGACTGCCCACACAGTACAATAGATCGCGTGTTTTCGATCAAACGAAAGCACGCGTATAAGAAAAAAAGAACCTGAGAATGTCGATGAATTCTCAGGTTCTTTTTTATATCCAGGAGTGAAAACCAATCTCTGTAACAACCCTCGACTTAAACTTTTTCCATCGTAGGGATGCGTGGCGCTGGTAGCATCTGCTCTTCAAAGCGGCCAATCGTAACACAAGGCAACGTAAACCAAAAACTTGCCCCCTGGCCGGCCTCGCTATCAACACCAACCTCGCCGCTGTGCGCCTCGATGAGGGACTTGACGATAAAGAGGCCCAGTCCCGTTGAATGCTCACCGGCAGTTGGCTTTGCACTCAATCGCTGCATTTTTCCAAACACTTTCAATTTGTCCGCAGGCGTAAGCCCGGGCCCTTCATCTTTTACAGATACTTTTACGGTTGGACTTCCCAGCGTTTCGCCCCCCTGCTGTGCTGCGCAAATATCTATGTACACATTTGTACCAATCGGACTGTACTTCACGGCGTTCGAGACGTAATTATCCAGTACTCGTTGGATCGCTATTTCGTCAACTTCTACGATGATGTTTGCGCACGTACCGTAATGAAGCGTTATGTTTTTGCTTTTTGCCTGTACATCATTCCAGCGGATTACGGCTGCTACGATGTCTCCTAGCAAGACCATCTCTTTGTTTAGTTGCACCTGCTCATCATGGTGCTGAGAATCCAGCAACTTTTTGGTAATTAGGAGCATGCGCTCGGCCTCTTCCTTCAGGAGCGGGACGTGCTCTACGGCACTCTCATAGGTTGCCTGGATGCCGGCTTCCATATCTTCCAAAATCATATCAGCCAGTCCAATAATACCACCTAATGGGTTTTTCAAGTCGTGCGCTGCAATACCCAAAAGCTCTTTGTTTTTCTCAATTGCCTCACGAAGAGAATCTGTGCGCCCTTCAAGCTTTTTGTTGGTTTCGAGCAACTCATTGTTGAAGTTGATCAGCTGGTCCTTGGCTTCAATTTCGGTGGCCAGCATTTTTTTCTCTAACTCACGCGCTTCGTTCTTTTGCAGCAAGTATTTGCGCCTCAAATGATACGAGTACCCGATCAACATGCACAACATCAGAGCGGCAAACAGCAAGAAATAGGCATTCTTAAGCAGGGGAAGGTGAATATCGAGCGATACACTCCGAGCAGTAGAGTAGTTCAAGTTCTGATCTATGTACTGCACTTCGAGATGATAATTACCGGCGTCTGCTGGCGTCCAGTTAAACACACGTTCTTTTGTGATGACCTGCGTAACAAGATCTCCCGTCCCGTTCTTGACAAGAATACGAAACTGACGATTTTCGATCTGTGTTGACAGATCTGTTTCGCTAAATGCCACAGATATGGTACGATCGACATCAAATGCCGGCAGTTCGTCTTTCGCCAGATATGACGATGAACCACTGCTAATGGCATCAATGGTAACCGAGTGTGCTTTGTTTATGCGCTCATATCCAGTTAAACCACCATCAAACGTCGCTATCCATAACATGCCGGAAGCGTCTGCATTGATTTTCATGACGTGGCCCCCCGCTAATCCATCTCTTGCGTCAATTTTGGAATATGCAATGCCATCATAAGCGATTACCCCGCGGCTTTGTGTACCAAACCACATTTTATCGTCATCGGTTTGGTAAACTGCCCATACTGAATTGTCAGGTAACTTGAGCCGGTCCGTAACAAGTTGCCAGGAGCCGGCCTCAAGCTCAAATACACCTTCAGACGTATAATGTGTTAACTTGTCTGCCTCCCGGTGGTATACTCCATTCGACCCGGCAAACCACAAATTTCCGGCGCGATCTTCATAGATGTTATAAATGCCTGAGTTTTCTAGTCCCAGCTCCTGATGCACATCTCTAAACACCCCTTCTTCAAACAACACAATGCCCGCACTCGTGCCTACCCAAAGCCCTTGGGGCGTATCGTACAAAGCCCAAACCTGCTCATCTGATAACCCGTCTTCTAGCGTGTAATGCGCAATTCGCTCTCCGGTATGAACATCGTATTTTGACAATCCGCCGCCTGTGAAGCCCTTTCCTGTCCACAAAAAACCATCATCGTCCTGCGCCAACGCGATATTCCATTCTTTATAATTGAATGTAACAGGATCATGCACAGCGGAATCGGGCGCGTATGAGCGCAGTCCCTCATGGGTACCAAACACATACTTGTTCGGGCTTATTTCAAGCATCTGTCGCACGTATAAATCGCCTTCATCCTTTAAGATGCGATTAAACTCATAGCCATTGAACGCAAAGATGCCCCCCCAGGCCGTCGCAATGTACATTTGATCGCTTGTCGATGCATGAACAATATCAAAGACATTTACGACCCCACCACCAGGTTTGAATAACCCATCTGATTCATCAAATGCACGGATCGCGTAATCAAAACTGGAAATGCCGTTCTCTGTGCCAATCCAAACGGTTTTATCCTGACTACAATCGACTGAAGTCACCTTGTTATTGGCAAGCCCTTGCCTGGTTGTGTAGTTGGTAAACTGGGCACCATTATATGCAGACAAGCCACCAAGCGTAGCAAACCACATCAGGCCGTCAGAGCTTTCACAGATTTCACGGACTGCATTATCAACAAGGCCATTTTTTGTAGTCAACTCAGTTGTACTGACACCATCAAATGTTGCAATGCCTTTGTTTGTCGCTAGCCAAATCCCTCCCTTTCGATCAGCATGCAAGTCATAGATAGCACGCCCTTCAAACTGGCGATAATTATTAATAGCGTCGCCTTCTATATATCCAAGTCCGCCCAGGGTACCAATCCAGATTTTTCCTTCAGCATCCTCTGTTATAGTGGTTACATGCACGTTGGGCAACTGCTCCTGAATCGTATCCAGCGCAGAAAACTTGTCATTTACAACTTGAAAAATGCCCAGACTAGTGCCTATCCAGATGCGCCCGCTACTGTCTTCAAAGAGGGCCGTAATATCATTACCCAATGTTTCATCAGCAATGGCAACAGGATGAATCAAACCGTCTTTCAGCCGTGCCAGACCACTATCTGTACCTATCCACAAACTGCTATCTGAAGCTTCCATCAGTAGCTTGGCCAGGTTAGAGGCAAGCCCACTCCGGACGGCATAGTTCACAAAGGAGTGTCCATTGAACTGGCAAACGCCTCCGCCTGACGTAGCGCACGCCAGTTGTCCGGTAGCGTCGATTAGTACGTCATTCACGATGTGGTACGGCAGACCATCCAGGGGGCCTATGGAGTGCCAGACGCCTTTTCTCGTTTCGGGAAACCTGATTTCGATATTGGAAACGGGCTGCTGACCCGCTGCCACCTGTAATGTGCCTCCTACAAAATAGGGCGTACCGGCATCAACATATTCAAATCCCCAGGGTGTACTCAGCCGCAATTTGTACTGACCAGAAGGAAGATTAGGAAGCGTGAAGAAACCCTGCTCATCCGAAAAGGCGGACCCGATCAGCATTTGGTCTTCTTTTCTGATGGCTTCGATAAACACGCCTGCATTGGGCGCCTTACCATCCATCAAATATACTCTGCCACCTAACGTAGCAGCCGGCTTGAGGCGCAACTCGAACCCGCGTATACCCCTTGCCCCAGGCTTTGGGAATACCCGCCACATCCCCAGATTATCTAACGTTGCCTTGATGCTACACCGGTCTGTATCCAGGGGCGCTTCAATGGAATAGATCCCGTTTTGACCAGCAAAGGTTTGCGCACTGACTTCGTTATTACAAAGGAGAAGAATTTCAGCACCTTCAGCCGGCTTGCCATCCGCAAGAAACGCTCGTCCACTGACAGAATTATCAATAACATTTGGATGTGACAGCGAGAACTTCCAATCTCCGACCCAGCCTGAGACAAAAACAAGGATGTTGTTGCTACCCGCGTTGAGCGTAGCATAGAACGTATCTTCACTGTGTTGATATTCGCGGGATTCGTCGTGACTGAAAACCAGTTCACCATTTACCCAGATATATGCCGGCCCTGTGCTGCCAAATCTAAAAGGAATTTGTTGTGTTTCTGCTGATTCTAAGGTAGAAAAAGCATAGACCTGGTTCGATGCGCGGAGAAACCGCTTCAGGTCTATGATTGACGTGGGAAAGACGTGATGTACCCAGGTAAGCGTATCCTGGTTGGCGGCCACAAAAGTATCGCCATTTTCCGGCACCTGCACAGATAATACATCTGCGTGCTGAATTTTCTGGGCGGGGAGGTTACCAAGCAGTACCCACGAATTCAGCGCATCTCCATCACCCTTAGGTCTGGTTTGCCCATAGGCACAAACAGCCGTAAATACAGCTGCAACGATCCATACTATACATGGAAGGATGGATTGGGCGAAGCGACGAAAACACATGAATACACATTCACTTGAGCTGGTTCTTCAGTGTATCGTCAATTTCTGGCGCAATTTAACGCTGCCGACTGTGAGGCTTTCCAATATGCACGTGCATGCCCCAACTTCTCCTCACATCAAGTCCCGTTTCTCTTGGTTTCTATCAAAGCTTGCCCAAGAAAAGGACTTACCACTCCTCTTTTCCCTCCACCAGAATCGTCTTCAGATCCTCTGTTTCCGCAGTTGCGCTAACAACACCTATGGCTCCGGGAGTACGTGCGATATACGCTATGAGGGCATCTTCGGAATCGAAGTGCTTCGGCGTTTTGGCTTTGCCCCTGAATACAATCTGGATCCAGTAGGTCTTCACGTCATGAGGAGACATACCAAAAACTTTATCTGCAATAACCTTCGAAATAGGCACAGAGCTCTTCAGCAGTACAATAGCTATTTTTGTATCACCATCCCACCACTGCTGCTGAGCTTTAAAAACAGATCGCAATTCACTTTCATCGAGGTTGTCCGGAGGCCCAACCGGGTTACCGACAATTTTAATTTCCTGGCCGCTAGCTGGCATACAAATCAGTAAACCAACCAATAACTGTAGTAGCAGACCATATTTTTTAAATGCGTTCATCGAAATATTCTTTAATATGGTACAGTGCTAAAATCCTAATGCTACCTGGAAAACGAACCGGCCAATGGTATCTGCATTTTCTGCGCCAATAGTCTGGTACTCCAATCTGATTACGGCTAAAAAATTCAAATCGAATCGCAGACCCATTAAAAACTGGTTTGCATCCTCAGCAAGGAAATACGGCTCACTATCTTCAAATATGAGTTGATCAAAGCGGACATAAGGCGTGACCTTACCCAACTGATACCCACCATAGATGTAGTGTCCGAGGGTAGCACCATCTCCCAAATCACTTCGATTACTCACCAGCATAACCTCTCCCAGCAATTCAAGCGCATCCTTTTTGAAACGGGCATTGCCGCCAACAGACTGTTGCCGCACCGAAGCCGCGAGCGGTATGCGCCCCGCATCATTTCTGCGAAACGAAGGCAACCCAGCTGCAATCCGATCAAAGTATCCTGTTATGCCCACCCGGAGGACTGCGTTCAAATCTTTGTGAAAGGCTATGGCCAGGGATTTGGACTCATCATTGTCGCTTCGTGCTGTCGAGCCTATGCCATTACCCAGCATAAACTCATAATAGATCCCTGAAGGCAAATTGCCCCAAACAGAAACACCAACCGTGTGAATAGGCATGATGCCTCCACGGTTTTCAAAACTCAGCATGATCGGCCGACCAACTGTAGGCTGCAATACAGTGCCATGGTGATATGAAGTATTCCAATACCCAAGGGGCGTATGGTGCTTGCCTATTTCAAAGTTGAGATAGTTGTTCAGGTGATACCGAAAGGCAACACGCTCAACGTCGACCTCAAATCCATCATGATATTCGAAAGTGGTCTCTCCAAGGAAAGAAATGCGATCGGATAAATCTGAGACCACATAGAGCACATATTCGCCAAGCTGGAACGCTGACTTGCTGTCCTCTTTATTGGAGGCAACAAACGAGAAGTCGGTAAATCCATGTATGTGGGTTTCTTGTGCTCGGCTATTGGCCGGCAACAAAAGCCCAAAACACAAAAGTGCCAAGAAAAGTGTACGCATTTGCTTTTGTATTTATTAAAGAGACGTCCTGAATGGAAATAGCTAGTAAATGATAAATTTGGTTCGTGCGGAATAAAGCGCCTATTGTTGGCTTACTTCCGCTTCCTCAAGGGGTAATTTTATTATGAAGACCGTCCCCACGCCTTCTTCGGACTCAAGTGTTATGACCCCACCATGCTTTTCGGTGACTACATTGTGCGCCACGGCAAGCCCCTGCCCGGTGCCTTTGCCTACTTCTTTCGTCGTAAAAAACAGATCGAATACTTTGGCTTGAATTTTTTCCGGTATGCCGGTGCCATTGTCTCGAATGCGGATTTCAGCAAACCTGTCGACGACACTGGTGCTTACCGTTATGGTGCCTTTCTGATTGGGTTTATCCTTGATAATTGGGGTAATGGCGTGCGCAGCGTTCACTATTAAATTCAGAAACACCTGGTTCAATTCGCTTTGCAGGCTTGGCACTTTGGGCAGATCCGGATCAAATTCAGTCACAACATCTGCCACGTATTTCCATTCGTTTCTCGCGACGTTGAGGGTACTCTCAAGTGCAGCATTGATGTCGTTTAGATCCTTTTCCTTTGTGCCGGGATGAGAAAAGAGTTTCATGGATTGCACAATAGATGCAACCTGCGTTACACCAACAAGAGACTCTTCTATTGCAAAGGGGATCTCTTCGCGCATGTAAGCCATTTTTGAAGCTGCAATACTTTGCTCAACCTCGCTGATCAGCGTATCAAGTACAGCGCCTTCTTTGAAGCTTTCAACAAGTTCCTGGCTTTTGCCGAGCACGCTATCCAGCCGTTTAAATGCAACTTCCAGAAACCGCGTATTGTCGCCGATGTACTGGATTGGTGTATTGATTTCGTGTGCTACGCCGGCCGCCAATTGTCCGAGAGACTCCAGTTTTTGCGCCTGCGAAAGCTGGCTTTCCAGGTTCTTTTTTTCTGTAATATCAGCGGCCAGAATCAGGTAACCCTGCGCTTTAGCATCCGCATCACGGACAATATTAATGGTCACATTTAGGAAGCCGGCGCGCCCCTCCCTGGTCTCATATTTCACGTCATCCACCATGGTGAACTCGTGATTCATGCCTTCCTTGAAATGGTTTTCCAGACTACCAAGGCTCCATTTCTCATCCAGAACACGCAGCGGTTGCCCCAACACGTGCTCTTCCGATAGTTCAAATAACTGCGCAGCTACAATATTCCAGCGTCTCACAATGCCAGCCTGGTCCACCCCTATCACTACAGATGAAATGGAGGAAAGCAGTTGCTCTGTCTCTCGATGGGCCTTCTGAATATCATCCTTGGCTTTCTCCAATGCTGCAACGGATTCCGTAAGCTCCTCAGCGCGTGCCTCCAACTCATCCGTTTTCCCAGCAATGGTCCTCGCCATTTCATTAAAATTCGTCGCAAGAATACCCGTCTCGTCGCGGGTGGACACGTTCGCCCGAACCGTGTAGTCTCCTTCCTTCAGTGCCCTGGTGGCTTTGGTAAGTAACTCGATTGGACGCGTTAATCTTATAGCAACTACGTAGGCTAAAACCAAGCCCAACATGAGAATGAGGGCCCCAATAATCAGGGTTTGATTTCGACTTTGCGTAATCAGGTCATTCAATTGACGCAACGAGTACGCCATGTATATCTCACCAAATACCTGATCGCCAATTTCTATACCCGACTTGTTGATCAGTACATCATCTCCTTTGAATAAATTCCCTGCAAGATCCGCCTCGCTAAGCTCCAGCCCTTCGGGATACGAAGCGATGGTCTGGTTCTCCGCATCTTTGACCAAAACAAAGACGAATCTTTCGTCACTGCGCGCAAAATCAAAAACGAATTGCAGACTCTCGTAATTATCATCCCGTAGACCGATAGCCAGACCTAGTCCCAGGGTTTCACTGATAACGGCCAGTTCGTTTTCGTAGGCCTCGACGTACTGCTTTCGTTGCTGGGCGGGAAAGTACAGGTCTACGAAGATCACCAAACTTGCAATCAGTACAAAGATGCTTGCCGCATACCGAAATTTTATTGATCTCATCTAACTGAACATGGACTTCAGAGAAAACGCCGCTCATCCAGCCCTGCAATTGCTTTGCCTAATCGGAATTCCAGTATTTTTCCGATAAAAATGCAAGCTTCCCGCCTACCTAGGAGAAATAATCCCCTCCTCAACGGTAATTGATTCCGCCAGCCACTTTTCTTCAACAGCGATTTGTCATCACTTTAGCCGAATATGCGACCATGTGGACTGCCATTTATCGACACAGCCTATGACTGTCATAGCCATAATGTATTGGCGCGCCTCTCTCCTTCCTTGGTATACTGACAGCTCATCTTTTTAAGCAAATCGTGCGAACGAAACGAGACTGAATGCAATGAGCAAATGCCCCTTTAACCACGCAGCCGGCGGTGGTACAAACAACCGCGACTGGTGGCCCAACCAACTCCAACTAGACATCCTACACCAGCACTCTTCCCTCTCCAATCCGATGGACGAGGATTTTGACTATAGAGCAGCGTTCAACAGTCTGAACCTTGCTGCAGTCAAATCAGACCTCCTTGCCCTGATGACTGAGTCACAGGATTGGTGGCCGGCAGACTTTGGACACTATGGTCCGTTTTTTATCCGTATGGCCTGGCACAGTGCAGGCACCTACCGAACGGGAGATGGACGCGGAGGCGGTGGCACCGGGGCTCAACGGTTTGCCCCACTCAATAGCTGGCCCGACAACACCAACCTCGACAAGGCACGACGGCTGCTCTGGCCCATCAAACAGAAATACGGCCGCAAACTCTCCTGGGCTGACCTGATGATCCTTACCGGCAACGTTGCCCTCGAATCGATGGGCTTCAAAACGTTTGGCTTTGCCGGCGGCCGGGAAGACATTTGGGAGCCCGAAAAAGACATCTACTGGGGCGCTGAGAACACCTGGCTTGACGACAAACGATATACGGGAGAGCGTGACCTCGAAAATCCACTTGCCGCTGTGCAGATGGGGCTTATTTACGTGAACCCAGAGGGACCAAACGCAAATGCGGACCCCATCTCGGCAGCACATGACATTCGCGAGACCTTTGGCCGCATGGCGATGAATGACGAGGAAACCGTGGCATTAATTGCTGGCGGACATTCGTTTGGCAAAACCCATGGCGCCGGCGATGAAGCGCTTGTAGGTGCAAATCCTGAAGCTGCAGGCATTACCGAACAGGGTTTCGGCTGGAACAGCAAACACGCCTCCGGCATGGGAGCAGATACCATTACCAGTGGGCTCGAAGTAACCTGGACAACCACGCCAACGCAATGGAGCAATAACTTTTTCGAGAACCTTTTCGGGTATGAGTGGGAGCTCACCAAGAGTCCTGCCGGTGCGAAGCAGTGGATAGCCAAAGGCGCAGACAACATCATCCCGGACGCCTATGACGCGGACAAAAGCCACCGTCCTACAATGCTGACAACTGATCTCGCGTTGCGGCTTGACCCTGCCTACGAGAAGATCTCCCGGCGTTTCTACGAAAACCCGGATGAGTTTGCAGACGCATTTGCCCGCGCATGGTTCAAACTTACACACCGCGACATGGGCCCGCGCGCACGGTATCTCGGCCCTGAAGTGCCAGCAGAAGAACTGATTTGGCAGGACCCCATTCCTGCAGTCGATCACAAGCTGATTGATACAAAGGATGTGGCTGCATTAAAAGAAGACATTCTTGACACCGGCCTGCCAGTCTCAGCACTGGTTTCAACTGCCTGGGCGTCTGCATCTACCTTCCGCGGCTCCGATATGCGTGGCGGCGCCAACGGTGCCAGGGTTCGGCTTGCCCCTCAAAAAGACTGGGAAGTCAACCAGCCAGCCCAACTGGCACAGGTAATGCAGGCGCTTGAAGGCATCCAGCAGGCGTTTAATGCAAAACAATCCGATGGCACCAAAGTATCGCTTGCCGACCTGATTGTTCTTGCAGGCTGCGCCGGCATTGAGCGCGCTGCAGCACTTGCCGGTCAAACGGTTCAAGTACCATTCACCGCCGGCCGCATGGATGCCTCCGAAGAGCAAACCGACGTCGATTCGTTCGGCCACCTCGAGCCGCTTGCTGATGGTTTCCGTAATTATCAAAAAGAACGCTACGCGGTATCAGCGGAAGAAATGTTGCTCGACAAAGCACAGCTCATGCGCCTTACAGCGCCCGAACTGACTGTGCTCATCGGCGGTATGCGTGTACTCGACACCAATTTTGACCAGAGCAAACGCGGCGTGTTTACTGACCGCCCGGGTGTACTCACCAACGACTTCTTCGTCAACCTGCTCGACATGGGTACTGTCTGGCGGGCAACAGACGCGCACGAAGAACAGTTTGAAGGCCGCGATCGCAAAACGGGGGCTATCAAGTGGACAGCTACCCGCGTTGATCTGGCCATCGGCTCAAACTCGCAGTTGCGCGCCCTGGCTGAGGTTTACGGATGTGCAGATGCAGCAGTGAAGTTTGTTAACGACTTCGTTAATGCATGGGCCAAAGTGATGGATCTCGATCGCTTTGACCTGCAGTAATCAGTATGTCTGGGATTATCGGCTCTAGCAACTGTCTTCAAGATAGATCCGGGGCCTGATTCATTAAATTATACAGATTAGATAAATATAAAAGTGGCAAAACCTTGATTGGTTTTGCCACTTTTATTGAATGTATATCAGGAAATTCAGCCTGGTATTGTAAACTCAAAGGTCGAGCCCGAAACCAATAAAAGGGCCATATTCAGTTGTATCACGCTCTTTAAACACTGAATACCCAATCAAAATCCGGGGCCATCCTCGCTTCGCTGTACCCGCAGTTACAGATAAAAAGAAATCATTGAACAACCCGTCGGCAGACACGCTAGTGCCTACGGATAATCCTAAGCTTGCTTTATTAGGTGGTGCCAAATCTTCGGGATAATATGTGGCATATATAAATAAACGGGGCCTTACACCTTTGGCTACCTCACTATCAGATAATTCAGGGTTCGGTTCTGCTGGCTTGATGTAATGATGATGATGGTGCATGTTCTCTTCTTGAGTATCACCTTCATCTAGCATCTCTTCCATTTCTGTATCACTTTTGTAATTATCAGATACTCGATAAGTCAAACCTGAAGCGATACCAAGGCGAAATTTGCTATAAGAAGAATTTCCAAAATTATACACGGCGGCCCTAGCCTTACCGGGTAACTCAAGACCTCGATCCCCACAGACTGTGATACGATTCCAGGCATTCTCTGCTATATCTAACCGCGTCATCGCAAGATAGAGATGCGAATTGTCAGCTGCACTTTGTCCAAGATACATCAAGGGAGCAATTTGAGTAGTATCCTTCGGATGGTGACTTGAATTATGGGCTAGATTCACACCGCCAATTAGCGCACCGATTGAATTGATTGCACGCCGCAACACTGGGTCCCGATGTTCCTCGAGGGCTGTGTATTTAATTTGGAGTGCTGAAGGGTTTGTAAGATTTTCACTTCCTTTGTAAAAACCACTATCGCCACAATAGGTATTGACAGGAATCCGGTGAACTAGCTCTTTAGTTGATATAGTCTCTTCTTTTTTTCTATTCGGCTGATCCGGTTTTGCCTTTATTTGAGTAACGATCTGTTCAGATATCGTATGTGTTGAGTCCGACTTATTTTCGGCTTTAAATATCTGCTCCAGTTTTGTATTGATTGTTAAGGTACGTGTACTGTCTAGACTGTTTTTTTTAACAGAATTGTTGACTGCATCAGGGTCACCTTCTATTTTCACGGTGGTAGACATTACCCTATCAATTTTGTCCTCTAGCAACTCCTGTGTATTCATAAATGCCAATACATAAACCGAGCGTTTGCCGGATAGTATGCGGTCATCAAGGATGATATCATCTCGGACCATACTCTGATTTAAGGTGCCGTTTATGTGATCAAAAAACAACACAAGGTCCGTCAACTGTTCAGTATACAAAGAGCCGAAATAAAGTTCTCTAGCCTGAATTGCCCAGTTATCACCGATTTTCCCGCCTTCATTCCGCAAAACCTTGATCAAAGCTTCAATATGAGTTGAATCAGGAGTGGTCAGTAAGCCCTTCTTATACACCGACGCTTGACTGAAGGCAATAGCCGGCAGAAACAGACTAAACATCCACACAGCCCAAATAATGAATTGCGGCTTAAAACATCTTATTCTACACTTAAAACATGCGTAATTTGCCATGTTTGCTAGTAAATCTTTGTCTTGTAAAACAGTCTCGACAAAAATTACCCAAACACCAGCTCAGCTTCTATAGTAAAAAAACATGATCTTTAGTCAGCTCAGTATTTGAGCTACTTTTCGAGAAAACAGACATTCTCAAAAACCCCTATTTCGCGAAAGGACATGGAGTATACTGAGGCTGACAAGCATACACAAGCAGTAATACCTCTCCTTAATAAAGCAGCTTCAAAATGACCTGGATTACCGATGAACATCGCGGCGCTGTTTTTGGCGGCGAGCGCGAGAAAAGGAAAATCAGTAAAAGCAGTCCTTTAACCATGATTCAACCGCACCGTTATACGTTGTGGCGTCGTTTTAAAGAGGGGGCAGACATCTCCAACATGGCTGCGTTTATCGGACTCAATCCGTCTACGGCAACACCTGAAAAACTCGACCCCACTGTCAGCAAATGTGAGTATTGGGCGCAGCATTGGGGCTTTGAGGGATTTGTGATGCTCAATCTCTTCAGCTACCGCGCAACCGACCCTACAGCCATGCTGAAACATGAAGACCCAACCGGCGACCCGGAGAATTTGGCTGCGATTGTATCTGTAAGTAAACAAGCCGGCCTGGTCGTAGCCTGCTGGGGCAACGACGGGCAGCACATGGACCGGGGCACAGCGATCAAAGCTGCGTTAGGCGGCGTTGAGCTCCGCTGCTTAAAGCTAAACATGACCGGCGAACCCAAGCACCCGCTCTATCACAAGAAGGCTGTGGCGCTGGATGATCTGGTTACGGTTTAAGTAGCAGCATCCTTTTTCAAGTAGCAGCATCATACAAGAAGCAATACCACGCAGAATGCCTCCCCAAATCCTTCGCATGTCTCAGGATGACGTTGAAAAAGCAGTGTGCCGGCTCTAATCCACATTCAACATAAGCAGGAAAGTCTGTTAATCATTAGATTACTTCACCCCTGAACTATTCCCACCTTTTCTTCATGCCGAATTACAACATCGACGCGAAGCGCAACATGACTTACGATGCCATTGTCATCGGGTCTGGAATGAGCGGCGGTTGGGCGGCCAAAGAGCTTTGCGAAGCCGGCCTCAAAACCCTCGTCCTCGAGCGCGGCAGAATTATGGATCCTGCCAAAGACTTCCCGAACATGCACAAGGAGGCATGGGATTATGAGTTGCGCGGTAGCCTCACACCGGAAGACAAGAAGAAGTACTACAAGAATATTAGAACGGGTTTTATAGGTGAAGGCAACAAACACCTGTACGCAAACGATGAAGAAAATCCGTACACAGAAGTCAAGCCGTTTCTCTGGGTTCGGGCACACCAGATGGGTGGTCGGTCGCAGCTTTGGGGCCGGCAAAGCTACCGCTGGAGCGAAATAGACTTCGAGGCCAACGCACGCGACGGACATGGCGTAGACTGGCCCATCCGGTACAAAGACCTCGCGCCCTGGTATACGCACGTAGAAAAGTTTGCCGGCATCAGCGGCGAAGCACTTGGCCTACCGCAGTTGCCTGACAGCCACTTCCTCCCTCCGATGGAGCTCAACTGTGTAGAGAAAGACATCAAACAGCGGATTGAGTCAAATTTTCCGGGCCGGCATATGATCATAGGTCGTGTTGCGCATTTGACGGTACCGCATAATGGCCGGGGACAATGCCAATCTCGCAACAAGTGTAGCCTTGGCTGTCCGTACAACGCGTTTTTCAACAGTACAACGGTAACCATGCCGGCTGCAGAGGCAACAGGCAACCTGACGATCCGCCCCTACTCCATCGCCCACTCCATCATTTATGACGAAGAACAGGGCAAAGCAACCGGCGTCCGGCTGATTGACTCCGAGACGGGTGAGATGATGGAGTACTTCGCTCGTATCATCTTTTGTAATGCCTCCACGCTCAGCACCACACGTATCCTGATGAACTCTACCTCAAGCCGTTTCCCCGACGGCCTGGGCAACGACAGCGGCGAATTGGGGCACAACCTGATGGACCACACCTACCGCATTGGCGCAATGGGTACGTTTGAAGGGCATGAAGACAAATATTACAAAGGCCGGCGCCCCAACGGCATTTACATCCCACGCTACTGGAATATTAACGAGCAGACCAAATCTGACAAATTTGTCCGTGGATTTGGATTCCAGGGTGGTGCATCGCGCCCGGGCTGGGGCCGTGGTGCCAATGAAGATAGCTTCGGCGCAGATTTCAAAGCGTCCCTCATTTCAGATCCCGGACCGTGGGAGTTCTTCATCACCGGATTTGCAGAATGCCTGCCGTATCACGACAACAAAGTCACACTCGACACCGACAACCTCGACAAATGGGGACAACCTACCCTTGCAATCGATTGTGACTGGAAAGAAAATGAACTTGCACTTAATGCACAGATCGAGGTTGACGCTGTAGAGATGCTCGACAAAGCCGGCTTGCAAAACATTGTCGGCTTCAACAACCACCACGAACCAGGATTTGGTATCCACGAAATGGGCACAGCACGTATGGGACGCGATCCCAAAACGTCCGTCCTCAACGCAACAAACCAGGTCCATGCTGCAAAAAATGTATTTGTGACCGATGGCGCGTGCATGACCTCCAACTCATGTGTGAACCCATCTTTAACGTATATGGCCCTCACCGCCCGCGCAGCAGATCACGCCATTTCAGAGCTCAAAAAGCAAAACTTGTAAGACCATGAACAGAAGAGAAGCACTCAAACGCACCGCAGTATTGGGCGGCACTGCCGCTGTCTCAACTTCCCTCCTGGGCCTGCTTCAAGGTTGCCAGCAACAGCCGCGCCTTGGCTGGAGCCCAACATTCTTGAGCACGGATCACGCGCAGCTGGTGAGCGCACTGGTCGATACCGTTTTACCAAAGACGGACACGCCAGGCGGCCTGGATGTGAAAGCTGATATGTTTATCGATCTTGTGTTTGATAAAACACTTGATGATGCCGGCAAGGACCAGAAAATTGCTGAGATGGATGCGTTCAATGCAGATTGCAACGCCAGGTATGGCAGTGCATTCCACGAACTTGATCTTGCACAGAAGACTGAATACCTACAAGAACAGGAAGCCAACGCGCCCAAGTTCAATGGCGGCGTGTGGGGTACTGCTGTAGGAGAGCAGCCACCGGTTGGGTTTTATCGGTCCCTGAAATCTCTTATGGTATGGGCCTACTTCTCATCTGAAGAGGTTGGGAAGGACGTCACCAACTATGATCCCATTCCTGGCCCCTATCAGGGTTGCATTCCACTTGCTGACGTTGGTAAAGTATACAGTTACTAGCCGGCTCTATCATGATGCAAAAACCAAAAGACAAAGATACCCGGCACTATCTGGATCTTGATTTACGAACGCAGTCAGTTATCAAGTGGGATTATGGTAACAAGTATGAAATTGCAAAGCCGGACTTTGAAAATCCGTTTCACCACCGACTGTTTATTTCTGAAGGCCAGTACAATAAAATAGTGCGGCGCTACCACGAATTGATGTTTGAATCAGACTAGCATCTTCATTACCTCAGCATGACATGCGCGCGAGCCGTGTACCGAATGTGTTGGCGTGAAAGCCCTCTCCCACCGTGTCATCCCGGACTTGATCCGGAACCCACTGGTATGGCTGGGCTCTGCACCTGAGCCACATGCTTTGCGCGCCCAGATCCTTCGCACTGCTCAGGATGACACCGGGGAAGTGGCGAGTCATCTCGACGACATTCAGCACACGGCAAGACTATCCTCAAACGGACTGCAGGTACGTTGCGCTATCCGGCAAGAGCTTCTGATCCATTTCGACGTACAGGTTCTTCAACCCGCCAACCTTTGCGGCCTCAAAGAAATCAGGCCAATCAACTTTGCCCTGTCCTATTGGTACCGATCCGGATTCTTCACCTCCCCAATCTGCAAGGTGGGCAGATACAAATCGGCCGGGGTATTTGCGGAAGTAGTCAGCTGCGTGGTAGCCGATATTGACTACAGCAACCTGGAATTGCATGGCAACAAGCTCAGGATCCAGACGATCCATCAACACATCGTAAACAAGCTGGCCGTCTATTTCGACAAACTCAAAATGGTGGTTATGGAAGCCAAAAGGCAATCCGTTTTCTTTGATTTTACGGCCCCATTCATTCATCGTATCTGCCGCTTTTTTCCAGTCGTCGAGCGTACCGGTGCGTTCGTTCACGTTGGTTGCAGATACAATCATTTGCTCCAGTCCTAATTCGTGGGCAAATTCGACGCTGGCCATTAAGTCTTTTGTTAACTCCGGGTACGTGAAGTGCGAACTCTCACAAGCGATGCCTTCTCCATCCAGTGTGCGCTTGATCTCAGGTACGGGCATCTTGGCAAGTCCACCAAATCCATAAGAGCCATAGCCCAGCGGCGAGCACATCTCCATACTCTCATACCCCTGGCCGGCCAGTTTTTTGAGGGTGCCGGCAAAATCAGCGTTTAGTGGCTCACGCACTACCCAGCTTTGAAAGCCAATTTTGAATGCGCCAGAACGATGGGCCGCCTGTAACCATGTAGGCAGCAGTACGCTTGCGCCAAGACCGGTAGCAGCGTGTTGGAGGAATGCTCTTCTTTTCATGACAGTGGGGATTGCGTTTCGAGTGTCGAGTGACAATATAATCCTTCGACATTCAAAATTCCTTGTTCGGTATTCTATATTAGAACCAGGAACACTGCAAAAACTTACAAACTCGCCATTCAAACCTCAACTTCAGGCCGGCACAGCCTCATCCTTGATCAATGCCCCCCCTTTGACCAGCCAGGCGAACCCAAAGGCCATAATAGCCAGTGCTTCTAGATAGAATACCGGATTATAAGGTTGGAGCTGGTCTCTCAGGCCATCTGGCACCAGGTAGTACCCAAACATCAGCAGCAACGCGCCCCCCATCACACAAGCGCAGATTTTGTAAAGCCGGATACGCAATACTTTGGCAGGGGTGGTAGGATTAGATTTGGTAAATAGCCAGCCGGCGATGTAAATCAGTACGGCAAAAAACCCGCCCGCACATACCAGGTGTATGGTACCAATGGTGGAGTAGACATCCGGGTCAGCGTCCGTAGGAAAAAGAGCAACTCCGATGGCGAGGATACTTGCTATGTTTGTAAACCAGTTATCTCGCCAGTCATACCCGCGGTAAGTAAGGAGGCCTACTGAAATCGCAAACAGCATTCCGACAAAAACGTCACGCACTGCTGTGTGGTAATACAGACTGACAGTGCGCTGAATGGTAGTATCATAGATCAGCAATCCGCCAACAGCCAGGATGAGCGGTAATGACGTTCCGAGTAGGCCGATGACTTTGCGAACGGCCATCGGTGAAAATACCATTGAACTGGATTCTGACATGAAAAACCTGCTGTAGTTTTGCTTTTACTGCAACAAGGTAAGCAACTACTTGCACACAGACATCCTTTCAATAAGCCATTTTTAGCGCCGGCGGATTTCGAATGCCGGCGTTTCCATATTACGAAAGCGGTCCGGATGGTCATCCGGATGTCCTTCTACAACCCACTGGCCATTCCGGGCGTTGTCCTGCTGCGTGATCGCATCAAAGGTGTTATTGCCACTGAAGTTTTTCTCGCCATGCCGTGTCTCGGTCTTTTTGTAATAAACCGCCCCCCCTTCATTGGCTTCCAGGTGGATGTTCACAAATTCGCAACCGGTAATGCTGCTCTGGATTCGGATGCCATTGCCTGTAGCCTCTTCCCCGTTGTAGCGGCGCGTGCCCTTGATTACACCGTTGACAAAGCTGTTGTTGCTGCTGTGGTATTCAACCATGAGGCCCCAGCAAATGGCATCCAGGATTTCAAAATCTTCCATCCAATTGCCCTGGTTTTCGATATCCCACCAGATGGGATTGCCAATGGCCTTGATGTGACGCAACGTATTTTCTGTTGAGTTGCGGAGTTTGTTGCCGGCATCCCATTTGGGATCAAACCCTTTCCAGTTGTTAAACGACGTTTCAATGTTTTCGAGTGCACAACGGTGCATTTCACGGGAGGAGAGTCCGTTTTGACCGTGGTTCTTGATGATCACATTGTTGATGTTGTGGTTGCGCCCCATGAGGTGCAGGCCTTCGGTATTTGACCACTGCAAATCGAGGTTACGCAGTTCCCATCCTTCTGCTTCTTCAGGAAGGCTGATCATGCCTTGATATCCCGTGTTGGCGCAAAACCTGAAATGCAGACCATCAAGCACGACGCCAGAAGCCGATTTGATGTTCGTAGATAGGATTTGCTGGTATTGTGCAGCCAGGATGTCAAATTCAGCCGGCGGGCGGTCGTCCATAAAACGCGCCCATATCTTTTTCGGATTGTCGGCCGTTCCTTCCAGATATATCGTTCCTGGCATGAGGTCAGCGGTTTTATAGACGGTTTGGAGGGGCTGACCGTCTACAATGATCATATGGGGCTGCATTGCTGCCCGGTGCCGCAGGCCCGCATCACCAAGACCAACTTGTTTGGCGGGATGTTGGTAAAAAGGTTTGTCCCATGTAAGGCCATATGCCTCACCATTCTTTTCCCATGCTGCCGGCGCAACCGGGTGCGCGCCCATGAATACGGGTTGCTCACCTGGATATGCGTGCAGTTGTGTGCCGTCTTGCAATTTGAAACCGCCGCGATAAATGCCTGCCCGGAGCAGGATCGGGGTTGTGCCGGCATCTTTAATTGCTTCATGCAGGTTGTCGTTTGGCCCGACAATGATTTCTGAACCGGATACCATGAACTTGTATTGTTGGTCAAAAGAAAAGACTGGGTCCCCTTAAAAACCGTTACGTGCCGACCATGTGACGAATTATTGTTGGTCACATCCCATTCCGTTCCGCGTGATCTCTCCCCGCGCCTCCCCTCTGTTACTACGTTACTGTCTCTACGCTACGTTCTAAGAAATACCCATGATTAAAACCCAGAACCCGGCAGACCCGGTCTCTTCGAACGAAAAGTACCTGGTATGGGGCCTGTTCACCTGTTTTCTCATCATCATTCTTATGGCGCTCCTACCTGATGCGCTATTCGAATGGGTTGATGCACTGATGCAGGCTTCAGAAGATCCCGTTGTGCAGGGGTAATTGTACACCCCGCAAGTCTTTAAATGAAGAAAAGCCTCTGCAACAAAGCTGCAGAGGCTTTTTTCTGTTAGACACACGAAGCAGCTACCCGTTAAGCCACATCGCGAAACAACCTGTGTGCAATAAAGTGTGTGCAATCTAGACAGGCGCATGTTTGATACCCGCCTATTTCCTCCTCCTCAACCATGCTGATGCCTGCTTGTATCATTCGCAGCGCTATTATTCACCATCACTTTCCGGCAGGCAACCTGGTTATGCCTTAGGCCGGCGCATTCATCAGAAACGCAACCATAATCAGCAGGCAAATGGTAAAGGTAAACTTCAAGTTAGTTCTCATAAGCTTTCTCGTTTAACTCCATGGTTGGTAATTCGAACATGTTGCTCTCTGCATTATAGTGGAGCACGTGAACACCGTCGATACTCCAGGTGCGGTTGCCACGGTCGTCGATGTGCTCGACAACCTGCCCTGCCCGGGCGTATTCCAGTACTTCATGCCGGCTGAAGCCCAGTTTCTCTCCTTGCATATACAAGGCGTATTCAACGACGTCGGGGTCAAGTATGCTGTCCTGATCCATTTGTCTTTCAATCCCGGAAGGCATTTGATGTAACCTGATTTGTAATTCCTTTTATATCGGATGCGATATTCAACTGCGCAAAATATACACACATATTACACATATGTAAATACATGTGGATAACTTTCCTGCTAACAGGCCTTTTTCGCCTTTTTTGAAGGGTTAACAACGGAGAGTTTTGAAACTGAGCTGGTTTTGAGGCAGAATGGTTGCGTTCGATGTTGTGTCCCTGGCAGTTTTGCTATCCTGGCGCCATCCACAGATCCTTCGCGGGCTCAGGATGGGGAAGGCAGTGCGTCATTCAACACTCAGCATTCGGCACTCAAAACTTCATCGCTGACAATAACGCATTTCTGTTCGGCACCCACATGGGTTCAAAGGGGCCGGCTGGCAGTTCAAGCGTTATGGTTGGGATTTGGTTTTCTACGCCGGCGTAATTGCCAAAGGAGCCGGGTGTCGGATAACCGATATCACCGCTAACGGGGTAACCGGTATACGCTGCCATTTTTTCTGCCAATGCTTTGGCCGGACCATCGTAGTTCACAACCTCGAGTGGGGCATGGATGGAAATGATACGCTGGGGTTTGTATTGGTCAAGCAGTGCCATCATCAGGCGCGTCTCCGGCTCTGATGCCGGCGCAGTGCCTGGGCTATACCGAGGCCCGCGTGATGATTCAGCTGTCCAGTTTTCAGTCGGGAAATTACGGTTAATGTCCACATCATTGGCATTGAGACGTTGCTGGTTTACCAGGCCATCCGGACTCAGCACCGGGATAGCCACCACCCGTACGTCATCCAATTGCACCTGGTTCTCGTGGAGGTATTCGGCAAAGCGCAAGGCCAACTCGACACCACGTATTTCATCACCATGAAACCCGCCGATGATCATCACCGTGCGTTCTCCTTGTCCAAACGTCTTCACGTAAATATCGCGTCCCTGTACGGATTGCCCTGCTGTTTCCCAGGCAATCGGGCTTTCGATTACCGATTGGTATAGGCCGGCGCCTTCATGTAAGTTTTGCACGGTTCTAACTTGCTTGGCACAGCCGCCCAACAATATGACAAACACCACAACCCCAACTGAGGCACTGCAAATATCGCTAATGTGAAAGTGCATACATGATAAAATTTATCGCCATTTGAAAACTGACAGTCGAAGCTTCACCCAGGTTACGCCCCGGCCATTCCCATCCATCTCCGATATCCTGATTGTAACAAATCACAACGACCATCCGCCCTCGCTTGTCATACATGGCATAATAAACGTCGTCATCAATGGCCCAGTTGCCCCGTTTTGTGCTCACGGCCGCAAGGGGATCTACATCGTAGAAAATAGACCAGATGGGGTGCTCCTGCGGCAATTCTTCGGGCTCCTGGTCGGGCAATACCTTTTTGATGTTCGTGTAGAAATTATCCCACTGTGGCCCAGTCATGCCGCGGCCGAAGTCGTGAAAATCGTCGACTATCAGAAAGCCGCCGCGTTCAAGGTAAAGCCGAAGGTTTTCCGCCTCTTCGTCGTCCAGATACCAGTAGCCGGGTTCTGTTATGTAGAGTACCGGGTACTGAAAGATGTTATCATCTTCGAGCGTGAGGACAATAGGTTCACCGCCGAGTGGGATTCGGGTTGTACGGTCGATTGCCTGGTGGAGGTTAAAATCGGCTGCCGGCCAATCTGTTGCCCATGCATTGCTGCGCCATCGCCCCCATCTGCTGCCCTCTCCGCCTGTGTTGCTCTCATACTTTACCCGAACGAAGCGAAAGCTTTCACCAGCAACAATGGGTGGTGCCTGCGCGCCAGCATGGGCAATCGGAATGAAGCATATAAACAAAAGAAGCAATCGCATGAGGGTCCGGATTTATGAACCGAAGGCACCCATTACCCACCAGAACGCTTCACGGTATATCCCTGCCCTTCGAAAAACTTGACGAGTTTGTCCCGGTGTTCTCCCTGAATTTCTATGGCGCCGTCTTTTACTGTACCCCCGCTACCACAAAGTTGTTTGCATTTTTTTGCAACATCTTTCATTTCATTTGGCGAAAGCGGCAATCCGGTGATGATGGTCACACCTTTTCCCTTTCGCCCCTTCGTTTGCCGGCCTACGCGAACTACACCATCCGTTTTGGCGCGTTTGGCATTTTGCTTGTCGCGGCAGACACAGGCTGTCTTCGGACGATCACATTTGGGGCACATACGGCCGTGGGCCGTGGAATAGACGAGGTTGCTCACAATTCAAACAATCGGTGTTACAAGGTCCATCTCTTACCAGAACAACCTGTACAGGTTGCGCAGTAACAAGCCGGCTTAGCGCATGTCGCTGTAGTACTGGCTCAGGCCGAGCAATATTAACACAGGAAAAGCAAGATGCATGACAGACCAGAATCCGCCGACCATCAGGGCAACCTGTACCAGCGCAAACTTTACGGCATACAGCACAACCCCCCACTTCTTCATATTCCAAACGCCCTGAATGGCCTTGATTTGAATACCCGACATGAGTAGCATCCAGGCCCGATACCCAAAAGTCAGGTCATCAGCCCAGAAGGCAAAAACCAAATTTGCTACAGCACCAAAAATGCCAAACAAACAAATAAGTGAAATCAATTGGGGACGCATAAACCGTTTCGCTTGGGATACTTACAACCATAATCTACAAAAAATCGGCCAAAACGTCACCTTTACCGAATAAAGTTGAGTACGCGCGTTACAACCCCTTCAACGGACAAATTGCTGTCTTTGGGAAAATCTTCGAAGCGACGAACCACCATATCCTCACCCTCCACCACAATGACCAGGTCATCTTTATGGGGTGTCAGGCTTTTGTCGACTACCAGGACGGCGTTCTTTTTCACAAATTGCAGGTCTTCTCCTCCATACCGAAATAAAAAAACAGCAGGGTTACTGATATCACACAACGTGTCCAGCGAAAGCGGCGCCTCTTTCCAATCACGGGCCGGCGATGGAAAACTCATAGACTGAAATTGGTTTTAGAAATGAGAAACATATTGCACACATATACATATGTATACATAGAAGACGCTTTGCAACAATCGCCAAACATCAGGTCATCCAAAAAGCACAATCCATAGCCCTTGTTGATGTCAACAATTTCTACGTATCTGCAGAGCGGGTATTTGATCCACGGCTGCGGGGACGGCCGGTTATTGTCCTTTCAAACAACGACGGATGCGTGATCTCAAGGTCTAACGAAGCAAAAGCGCTTGGTATCCCGATGGCTGCACCGCTTTTCAAATGGAGGGACCTGATACAGCAGCACAACGTGCACGTTCGCTCATCGAATTACGAATTGTATGGCGACATGAGCGACCGCGTGTACCGCGTGCTCAAGCAGTTCTCACCTGATGTAGAGAAGTACTCAATCGACGAGGCATTTGTGCACCTGCCTTCTTTCGTTGATCCTGCGGCCATCCGCACGGCGATGCTTAAGCAATTGGGCCTGCCCGTATCTGTTGGTATTGGCCCGACAAAAACACTGTCCAAAGCCGCAAACTACATTGCTAAAAAAGACGCGCGCCGGCAAGGAGTTTACGCACCAGATGATACCGAATGGGATAACGTATTGGCACACATCCCCATAAAACAGGTATGGGGCATTGGATACCGTTGGGCGCGGCGCATGACACAGCTCAACATCAAAACGGCCCGTGATCTACGAGACAAAGAGCCCACCCTCATCAAGAAAAAGTTTAACGTAGTGGCTGAACGCATTGTGCGCGAACTGTGTGGCACCCAATGCATTGAGCTCGATGACATTGCGCAAGACAGAAAGAATGCAGCCTGCACGCGCTCCTTCGGGCAGCCACTTACGGATCTTGCAGACATCCGCAAAGCCATTGCCTTTTTTTGTAGCACACTGGGTACCCGCATCAGAGATGATGGACAGTTGACCACGCATGTTTCTGTTTTCCTGTCGACCGGCCGCTTTAGCAAAGGTGAACGGCTTCATCGGACCCATTCCGCGCTCCTCCCCGAGCCAACAGATAACACACAGCTCCTGGCCCAATATGCCTATGCTTCGCTGGACACGTTGTTCAGACCCGGATTACGGTATAAACAAGCCGGTGTCTTTCTGTCCGGACTCATCGACAACAATGCCCAACAATTTGATCTATTTGTCAACCGCAATCATGAACGCGAAACGTCCCTCATGCAGGCCCTCGACGCCATTAACTACCGCTATGGGCGCGGGAAAGTAAAAATAGCTGCTGAAGGCACAGACCCTTCCTGGGTGATGAAGCAAGCCTGGTTATCCGACAAATACACAACCCGTTGGAACGAGCTCAAGACCGTGATGTAGCCTCTTCTGAGAAACGCGCTTCGCGGGCCCCGAATTCTGAACCTTTCGCCTGCGTGATTTCATCGTACAGCGCCGGCCGCCGGCCACGCATCCAGCGTCGACCAGAGCACAGCGGCAACAACGTCAGATCCAGATCAGCAACAACCATGGCATCTGCCGCTTTCCAGGTCTCTGCCACCGTGCGCCCGTAGCAATCCAGCACCATCGCATTGCCCGTTCGGACTTCATCATCATCCAATCCAACTCCGTTGCTAAACAGGATAAACATGCCGTTGTCGTGTGCACGCGATGGCAACCACCGCATGAGCCACCCCCTGCCCTTGTCACCCCGAAAAGCAGCTTCAATAGCCTCAGGATCCCGCTTGCGATTCTCCCACAACGCCGGCTCAACAACACCCATGGCATGCGGACTCCTCGATGCCGTGCCCCCCGTCTGGTGCGGTGCCATGAGGATGTCTGCCCCGCGCAAAGCAGTAATACGCGCGTTTTCGATGATGTTGTTATCATAACAAATCAACACGCCAACACGCACACCCAGCGGCGTATCAAAGACGGTGTATTCATTTCCGCTACTGATGTGGGAATTGATGAAACAATGGAGCTTGCGGTGTTTTTCGAGCCGGCCATCGGGCATCGCAACCACGTAGGTATTGTAAAAGGCACCGTCGTCATCTTCTTCAACAATACCAGCGCCGATGACCATGTCGTATTGACGCGCCCAGTCCAGCAACTGTACACACGTGTCCCCACCCGGAGCCGGCTCTGCAAGCGCTGCCACGCCGGCCTGGTCAAGGTTTCGTACATGCCAGTAGCCACTGACGCACATTTCGGGAAACGCGATCAAGCGAACATGAGCTTTTGCAGCTTCACTACAGAAATGGCTGATGCGCGACAAGTTGTAAGATTTGTCACCCGGCCGGTGCTGGAACTGAACGGTAGCTGCGCGTATCGACGCGGGTATCTCGCTGTTTTGCAATGCACTCATGGATCTGTTTAGTAGGATTTACACTGCCCAAAAATTTACGCCTTTAAATTAGGGTTAGCTCTGGTTCAAGCTGCTGCTTTTTTTACAAATCTTTGTTTTACGATCAGATTGGATAACATACTAATAACAATCAGCAGTATGCCGGTCAAGCTCAGCAAACTATACACTTCACCAAACCAGATGAGTCCTATGATGAGCGAATAAATCACTTCCATATATTTTACAGGCGTAACCCGGCTTGCTAATTCGAGTTGGAGTGCTTTTGTCATGTAGACCTGGCCAAAATAGCCGAGCACCCCAACAACAATCAGGTAGGTAAAATCACGCGCTGCCGGCATTTCCCAGAATGGAATCATACCGATGCCTGTTACCACAGTAGACAACACCATGAAGTAATTGATGATCACCATAGGATGCTCAGCCTTGCCAATTTTTCGTATCAATACATACACCAGTCCACCAAACACGGCCCCGATCAGTCCGAGCATCAGGTTGAACGAATCGATGCGGGCATCAAACCCTCGCAAGAGCAATACGCCGGCAAAAGCGCCCGCAATAAAGAGCCACTGTATGGGCCTGATACGCTCTTTAAGCACCGGATATGCAAACACGGCTGCAAAGACGGGCGACAAGTATTTCAGTGAAACGGAAGCCCCCAGCGGCATGCGCTGTATCGTATAAAAAAACAGCGTCATCGATATCACCCCCACAACAGCCCGTAACACCAGCAAGGGACGTTGCTTGCCCAGCATCGGAATACCGTGTGCTTTGAGATAGGCAATACACATGGCGGCCGTAACGATTGAGCGGAAAAACACGATTTCAAGGACGTGCAAATCCTCGACGCGTTTTACAAAAGCCTGCATGACTGCAAAGATCAATGCAGCCAAGAGCATCATGCGTACACCGGGCGTAAATACGTTGGGCAATTAGGTTGAAGGTTTAAGGTTTTTGAGGCTTTAGTTGAAGGAATGTATACTTCTATATTCAAAATTCCTTGTTCGG
>JBCCIM010000073.1 GCA_039111535.1 Bacteroidota bacterium
ATAAGCTATTCCGTTGTCATCTACATAGGCTGCATTGAAGAATCCTTCATAAAATGGCTTGCCAGACTGATTACCGATCTCGATATAGGGGGTGACGAACAGCGTATCCTCTACAAAGACACAAGCTACAGCAATATCACGTTCAAACACATCTTACTACCCATCTGGATCAGCTCCTACCGATATAAAGGTGAAATTTATCGCTTCATGGTTAACGGACAAACCGGTGAAGTGCAAGGCCAGCGGCCGTGGAGCAAACTCAAAATTGCAGCGGCCATCTTTGGTGGCTTACTACTTGTTGCCATCCTGATCTTTGTTCTTGAGCAAACGGGATAGGCTATACGTATGTGTAATTTGTAGCATTTCGGTTGTATACAGGAACCAATTGCCCGCCCTTTCTTATTTTACAGGTGCTAAACCATTAAATTCATTCGTTTTCGGACGAAAGATGATAGATACTTCCCTGTTTGATGACATGCCGGCCAATGCGCGGCTCTGGGTTTATACGGTAAACCAACCGCTTAGCAGCGATACCGAAGCCTTGATTGACGCGCAATTGAGTCGCTTCATGGCGGCCTGGCAATCCCATGGCCGCAAGGTTCAAGGACGCTTTGCAATCCTTGAAAACCGGTTTATCCTGATTACCGCAGACATCCCGGAAGCAGACATCTCCGGTTGCGGCATTGATGCGTCAGTGCATGCGCTGGAAGAAGCCGGCAAAAAGCACAACTTTGAGCTCCTCTCAGGACTCCACGTCCTGTACCGGGACGCGCAAGGCGTGGTGCAAAATGCTGCAAGGCCGGCGTTTAGAAAGCTTGTTCGTTCGGATGCAGTGACAAGCGATACGATTGTATTTGACACCAGCCTCACCACTTTAGCACAGTTGAGATCGGGTGGATTCGAGTTGCCGGCGCACGCTTCATGGCATGCTATGGTCTTCCGCATTCCGTCTCCATCTGCCTGAGCCCCCTGTACCCACGCAAATAATTAGTCTATTTGTATCATTTACTTTGCAAGAGCCATGAAAAAGGCTTTACTCCTGTTTCTGGGGTTATTCTTTAGTTCGCAAACGCTGTTTGCCCAGTCTTATATCAGCCAGGAAGCATTAAAAGAAATGCTGGATTACCGGGTTGAATCAGTTGATGAGTTGCCAGAAGTATTCTACAACTACTTCAAAATGTACAACTCGCGTGGCAACAACGTGATGGCACGCAACACGTTTTTCAAAGTCATAGGCGATGGTGACCTCGACCTGGGCAAACAACGCAGTAAACTGGTAGAATTGCTTAACCGCAAGCTGCTACCCAATATGGCAATTGGTGATACACTGGTTGTACCAACGGTCTTCAATACCGACTTCAGAGCGTATTCCCCGTTCCCTACGTATTATCCTGGGGGGCAGGACTTCCCTAAACTTTTCATCATTGAAAAGTCGCTTCAGGCTTTTGCTGCGTATGAGCACGGCCAATTGGCGCGTTGGGGCATTGTGAATACTGGATCAGCAGAATCTCAGACGCCAAATGGGCGCTACAATTTCAACTGGAAGACAGAATACCGCGTTTCCTCGTTAAGCCCACCGGGTGAACCATGGGAAATGTACTGGGTGTTTAATTTTCACCTCGCACGTGGCATCCATACACACCAGTATGCCATGCCTACGGGCGGCCCTACAAGCCATGGTTGCGTGCGCCTTATCGACGCAGACGCGGAGTGGGTTTACAACTGGGCAGACCCATGGAGAACGTCTAGAAAAGGCAGTGGGTACACAACTTCGTATGGGCGCGTATCGCAGCCCGGCACAACAGTGCTGGTTGTAGGAGAAGACCCGCCGCCAGGGGTAAGCCCGCAGCCGTTCACCTATGAAAACCGGTACCCGGTCCTTGAACGCGTGATTCTGCCGGCACATCCTTACGACATCCCAGCTGGCACACCACTACAGGAATACTTCGACAAAATCAGACTGGCAAGCTCCAACTAAGAGTTGAATGTTTAAGGTTGTGTTGGATTATCAGAAAACCTTAAACATTCAACCCAGCCCCCTTTACTTGATTTTGTAGAAGAAGCGGTCTGACCGGACCTGGTCGAGGGCTGGATTCCAGGAGAAGTATACAAACAGGGCTTTGCCTACTACGTGATCTTTCGGCACAAAGCCCCAGGCGCGGCTGTCGAGTGAGCTGTCGCGGTTGTCACCCATCACAAAGAAATAGTCCTGCTCGAACGTATACGAGGACGTCTGGACGCCATCAATTTCGTACGTATCATCATCGAGTTGACGTGCATCTCGCTCTTCATGCAGCTTAATCACGTCCTTGTATCGCGTCCAGTTTAGCGGATTGAGGGCAATCTCTTCGCCGGCTTTGGGGATATAAAGCGGACCATAGTTATCAAATCCAAAATTGCTGCCAACAGGAAAAACGCGCGAGCGTAACCTGGAATTACGAATAACCGGCTGCACGTCTGTAATTTCTCGCCACTTGCTGACTGTTACAGCTACAGCATCTGTTGCTTCAAAACTGATCGGGTCTCCCCTTCGCTGCGGCATCACAATCTGGTTTACCCCAAGGTCCTTCAGTCGCTGCATCGGGAAAGATGCTTCCGGGCTGATCGTAGCCCGCCACATCTGCTTCATTTCTGGCAGCATGCGTAAAGCTTCTTCGCCGATGTAGGGCACCTTGTTTACGATAGAAAGGGTCTCCCCTGGCAACGCAATCACGCGTTTGATGTAATGCGTTTTGCGGTCAATAGGGTAAGGCTCAGTCGGGACATTAAAAACAATCACATCGTTGCGCTTTACCGATGAAAACGCCGGCATCCGCATCGTAGGGAGTCCAACGTTTTCCAAATACAGATTGGTAAAGGGCAAGCCTACTGTGACAGGCAAACGGGCGCCATAATGCACTTTTGATACAAGTACAAAATCTCCCACTTGCAGCGTCTCCTCCATCGACTCGGATGGAATACGAAAAGCTTCAAACAGCAACGCACGAATCAGTAGCGCTGCTACAAAGGCGAGGAGCAAGGCCAAAGACCACTCCCACAAGATATCTCTGCGTTCTTGCCACGCAGAATGGGCAACTTCCTGAACAGGAATTTGAGCTACAGATTTGCGCTCGGAATCGTAAGGACCCATGCAACACTACCCTGAATCCGTCAATGAATGATTTTGAACATCCGGTTAAACCGGGGCAGGCTCCTGTTTTTATCCCACGAATAGTAAACCATTAATGCTTTGCCAACCACGTGGTCCATAGGGACAAATCCCCAGAAGCGACTGTCTTCTGAGTTATCGCGGTTATCGCCCATAACAAAATAGTAGTCCTGTTGAAAAGTATAAGAAGTTGCAGGACTGCCATCTATGGAGAACGTGCCATCACCCGTTACGCGGCCGCTGCGCCCTTCGTATTTATTGATGACTACGTCGTAAACGGGCCAATTTTCTTTGGTAAGGGTGATGGTCTGTCCCTTTTGTGGAATACGAACGGGCCCATACTGATCCGGGGTATATCCACGGCCAGGAGGATACATCGCTGCGCTGTACCGTGCATCCGGATTCATCAGAAAAGGCTCTACACGATCGATATAAGGCCATGCAGCAACCTGTTTGACAGCTTCTTCAGTCGCCACAACACGGATGAGTTCAAGGTTGTTCGTCGCAGCCACAGAATCGATGCCTATCGCTCGTAAACGGGTAGCAGACACATGTACACGGGAGTCAGTTTTGTAGACGTCCCAGACTTGTTGCATGCCACTCAGAAGGGGTTGCGGGTCGTTATCTATATAAACAACCTTGTCACGCAATTCCACTGTTTCACCCGGCAAGCCAACAACGCGCTTGATGTAGTGCATTTTCCGGTCGATCGGCTTGTTTTCAACCGGGTAGTTAAACACAATGGCATCGCCACGCTTAACTTCTGAGAAGCCTGGAAAACGAAAATGGGGAAATTCAAATCCGGGCCAGTGAATCTGGGTAAACGGTACGCCAAGTGTTTTGGGCAGGCGGGTACCGTAATTTAGCTTGGAGACAAAGAGGTGGTCACCGACCAGCAGGCTTTTCTCCATGGACGGTGTGGGAATTTTGAAAAGGTCAAAGATAAACGTACGGACGATCAACATGACTACCAGCGCAAAGATCAGCGCCTCAGCCCATTCCCGCTGCCAACTCTTCTGGACAGGTGCATCTTTCCCGGCACGCTTTGCCGCAGCTTTTGATGATGCAGCTTTTGCCCTGGTATCGCGCTTCTTTTGTCGCTCCTTTTTACGTTTTGCTTTCTGAGAGGTAGCCAAAATTTATCCTAAAAAATTAGTCCGACCTGTTAATCGCATCCAGCCAGGGACGTCCCAAAGCTAGATTTGGTTGGCCGATTAACTCCATAAAGTAGTCTCCACCGTCGTAGCCGGCGTAGTACCAGTTCAGCGTCCGTGCATCATAGTAATAATCTACAAAAGATGCGGGCCGGCTGGATTGCATAAAGTCCTTCAAGAACGATTCGCGTACACTTAATAGTATGTCACGAAACCGCTGATCGCTGGAAACAACCAGACCACGTTCCAGCGGGCCGTTGACATCCATAAAGACCAGAGGGATGGAATCGTTCAGCACAAACCAGTATTCAAACTGTACGTACCTGCCATTGTTGCGCGTACGCATGTCCTCCTCGAGAAGTTCTGTAATGGTCTGGGTGGGCGGACCAAAATAGGACTCCATGTGCGCACGAATTTCCTGTGTTCGCGTTGTATCAAGGGGCAGCAGCGACTCTGTACCAAGGAAGGCCCATAACGTATTATCAAATTTCTTCTCAAACCAGGACCGCTCGAGCCGGCGCACCAGCTGCCAGCCTTCAATTTCAAACGACTTCTCTCGTTGCTGCCATGCCGCAATCTGCGCATTCCGATTTAACTGGATCAGCCATTGCCGCACCGTATCAGCCCGCGAAGGCAGATGCGCCACCGGCATCGGGTCTGCGTGTACGCCATTGTCCTGGAAATACTGCTGAACCTGCACTTCGTAACGCGCCCGGCGATACCGATCTATCAGATCCTGCGCCTGGAGTGGATTGACCATTCCCCAGACCATCCATACTACAAAGAGATATCGGAGGCTATACATGGTAACTGCGCGGGGTTATTCCCGGGTAAAATAACAAACGAACGCGAGAAGCGCAGAACCTCCACAACAATTCGTCTGACGAAGTGTGTGGATCTTCGGCAAAAACAGGGCCAGTGTGGGTAAATTGGCTAAAAAACGCACATTAAATGCGCCGCATCAAACAAGAAAAAACAGGTTAGTCATCAATGGACAATACTGCAAGAAATGCTTCTTGCGGCACTTCAACAGATCCTACCTGTTTCATTCGCTTCTTCCCTTCCTTTTGTTTCTCAAGCAGCTTGCGTTTACGAGAAATGTCACCGCCATAACATTTGGCTGTAACATCTTTACGCATGGCTTTTACCGTTTCACGGGCAATGACCCGTGTACCGATTGACGCCTGCAGCGCTACTTCAAACATCTGACGAGGAATCAGATCTTTCAGCTTCCGGGTAAGCTTGCGACCAATTTCATACGCCTTGTCACGGTGAACAATCGTAGACAGGGTATCAACAGGGTCTCCATTAATCATGACATCGAGTTTAATCAACTCGCTGACACGGTATTCCATAATCTCATAGTCGAAAGACGCGTACCCGCGGCTCACACTTTTGAGTTTATCGTAGAAATCAAATACAATTTCAGAGAGCGGCAGTTCATACTGCAGATCCACCCTTTCAGTATCGAGATATTGGGTATTAACATAAATACCGCGGCGATCCTGGCAGAGCTTCATCAAGGCACCGATGTATTCTGTTGGTGTAATGATCTGCGCACGAACGTAAGGCTCCTGGATGTTGTTGATGCGCCCTGGCGGCGGCATCGCACTCGGATTCTCTACAACAACCACTTCTTCGTTTGTGAGGTTGACCTCGTACTTAACGTTCGGCACTGTTGTAATGATGTCCAGTCCAAATTCACGATCAAGGCGTTCCTGGATGATTTCCATGTGCAGCATGCCCAGAAACCCTACGCGAAAGCCAAATCCAAGGGCTGAGGATGTTTCTGGTTCATACGTCAGCGATGCATCGTTTAGGCGCAGTTTGTCGAGAGAAGCCCGCAGGTCTTCGAACTCATCTGAATTTGTGGGATATACGCCACTGAAGACCATCGGCTTGACGTCTTGAAAGCCCTGGATTGCCTCTTCAGCAGGCCCCTTAGCCGTGGTGATCGTATCACCCACGCGGGTATGTCGTACGTCTTTAACCGAACCAATGACATAACCTACGTCACCGGCACGAAGCTCCTTAGCGGGCTCCATACCAAGCTTCAGCACCCCAATCTCCTCCGCATCATACTCATGCCCGTTGAACATGAATCGCATTTTCTCGCCTTTGTGCAGCGTGCCTTGAAATGCGCGGATATAAGCAATGGCCCCGCGATACGGGTTAAAAACTGAATCAAAAATCAAAGCCTGCAACGGCGCCTCTTCATCGCCACTCGGAGACGGGATGCGGTGAACAATGCTTTCAAGCAGTGCATCAACCCCTTTTCCGGTTTTAGCGCTGATTGAAAGAATGTCTTCCGCCGGCTCCCCAAGGAGTTGTTCGATACTTTGGGCAATAACATCAGGGCGTGCGCTGGGTAAATCGACCTTGTTCATCACAGGGATGATTTCCAGGTCCAGTTCCATGGCCAAATACAGGTTGGAAATGGTCTGGGCTTCAATACCCTGGGCGGCGTCTACAACAAGAATGGCTCCTTCACAAGCGCTGAGTGCCCGCGATACTTCATAGGTAAAATCGACATGGCCCGGTGTGTCAATCAGGTTGAGCGTATACGTCTGCCCATCTTCCGCTTTGTACTCCATCCGGATGGCGTGGCTCTTGATCGTGATACCACGTTCGCGCTCCAGGTCCATATCATCCAGCACCTGCTCTTGCAACTCTCGTTGGCTCAGCGTACCAGTTAGCTCCAGCAACCGGTCAGCAAGCGTACTCTTGCCGTGGTCGATGTGAGCAATGATGCAAAAATTCCTTATGCGCTCTTTATAATTGGACATTCGTTCTTCTCGGGCAACCATGTACTTAAGACATGATGTTCTGCTACTCCCTGCGCCGGCATTGGATCGAACACAAGGAGGTTTTCTTCTGACAAACACAAAGATCAATCCCCTTTGTTAGTTCCCGCCCGAACGCCTCGACCACCCAAGAATTGCCCTACTACAGATCTTTCTTCACGGTATCTTCCTCCACTCCATTCCCACCGGCTGTTTCCGGTGGAAAAACTGCCGCATCCTCTTTCATTTCACTACGCGCCGCATCCGCAGCAACGGCACCCACAACATCAGCATCCTGGTGTTCCGGAACAGCCTCAATGAGGCTCTCCTGAAACTTGTTCTGGAACACAAGGATACCGATAACACCTAACACAATGGCCATGTCCGCTACATTCCAAATTGGAAATAACGCAGCGTATTTACCTCCGACGAATGGCCAGGATTCAGGGATGTATCCGCGCCAGAGATTGACGTGGATGAAATCAACGACATGCCCCGTAAAGAGCCGGTTGTTGTAAAAAATAGCGCCGTAAAACACCCGGTCGATAATATTGCCGAACGCACCGCCAAGAATAAAGCCAATGCTAATCCGATACCAGGAATACGTATGCCTCACCTTGTACAGGTAAAACAAAATCAGGAGCGTGGCTGAAACGGACAGAATGGGGACGAGTCCTTTAACGCCAAACGTTATTCCAAACGCCATTCCCGGATTTTCAGTAAAGGTAAACTTGAGCCAATCACCAACAAGCGCAATGGACTGCCCGACGTACATCTTCTGCAAGACAAGCAGCTTGGTAATTTGATCAATTATAACAACGAATACAGAAATCCAGAGAACGCGCATGTACCAGCAATACCTCGCCCAACGAGGTGTTAATCCCTACAAAATCAACGCAATTTACTTTTTTTGCTTCAGCTTTGCCTCGATAGAAATTTCTGTATGAGGTACAGCTTCAAGTCTTTCTTTAGTGATCGGCTTGCCCGTGATTTTGCAAACCCCGTAGGTTTTGTTTTTAATCCGGCCGAGAGCACGATCAAGGTAACCAACATATTTTTGCTGACGCGCAATCATGAGATAGAGCTTTTCACGCTCCATGGCGTCAGTCCCTGCATCAGCCATATGGAAGCTGTATGCCGTGTCATTTTCTGCTTGTTCTCTAGCGTCCTTGAGCTGATCGCGAAGTCGGTCAATGTCCTCAACGCAAGATATTCTTCTTTTCAGGATGAGGTTGTTAAAGTACTCAAGTTCACTGTCAGAAAATGGGGACTTGATGGCTGGTTGTGTTGCTATTTTTTCCATATCCTCCTGACTATTGGATGAGAAGTCGTCATCGATACGCCCGGGGGTAGATGCCATAATGGTTCTCAAAATATGAATAAAAAAAGATACATAAAAAGAAATAACTAGAGCGGGATATTATTTCTTCGGTGGCCTATTTCATTCGGCCTACACCTATGGTTAACCTTTCCTTTCCTATCTCGAACGTTTCTACAATTTCGCCAGAGGGAGAACTTGCCTCCTGCAACGATGATGCCAGGGTCTCGTTCCTGATCCACGCGGATTGTTGAGCGATTGCGTGGGTAAGCAATTCCGAAGCTTCAAACTCGATTTCGATTCGATCCGTCACTTCAAAGTTGGCTGATTTCCTGAGGTTCTGAATCCTGTTTACAGATTCCCTCGCCAGGCCCTCAACCACCAGTTCATCGTTGAGCACTGTATCGAGTGCTACCGTCACATTGCCTTCCTGCTCAACGAGCCAACCGTCAATTCCCTCGCTGACAATTTCGATCTCATCGCCTTCGAGAGTGATTTCCTGTCCGTCTACAGTAAGAGAAAGGCTTTTAGTTGCAAGAAAAGCATCGATTTGGTCTGTATCCAACGCTTTGATCGCGCCGGCTACAGCTTTCATCTGTTTCCCTAAACGCCGGCCCAGCAATTTGAAATTTGCCTTAGCC
Source organism: Bacteroidota bacterium (assembly GCA_039111535.1). Taxonomy (NCBI): domain Bacteria; kingdom Pseudomonadati; phylum Bacteroidota; species Bacteroidota bacterium. The sequence goes on from JBCCIM010000073.1 coordinate 9,045, forward strand.
GAACGCTTCACTATTGTACTGGCACCAGAAATATACTCAATCTCCTTCACATTTACTTCATCCAGGATAATATTCTTTACAGCAGCCACATCTTCTTCCCTCACTTGACTGCCTGTAACCACCATTATACGCGATAAAGGCTGGCGGACGTTGATGTTGCTTTTATTGCGCAGCGAGAGTACAACCGATGATACAGTCCTTGCCAACTGCATCCGGTGCTCTAAATCGAGATCCACTGCAGCCGGCTCCACTTCAGGGAAAAACGCCAGGTGAACCGAGCCCGGGGCTTCGTCTTCAACGACGCTTACCAATGCGCCGTAGAGCCATTCACTAAAGAACGGCGCAATCGGACTCATCAATTTCGCTACAGCCAACAAGCTCTCATAAACCGTCTGGTAGGCCATCTGCTTGTCCTGGTTGGCCTCTGGCCCTGTGTCTCCCCCCTGCTTTGCGCTCCAGAAGCGCCGGCGAGAGCGGCGGATGTACCAGTTCGACAACTCCTCTACAAACCCTTCCAGTGCGCGTGCAGCCCGCGTCGGATGGTAGCCATCATACGCCCTGTCTACAGCCGCTACCGTTGTGTTGAGCCGGCTGATGATCCAGCGATCTAGTTCAGGACGCTCCGCAACCGGTATCCGGTCATGCTGGTACGCAAACCCATCGATATTTGCGTAGGTGGCGAAGAATGAATACACATTCTGCAAGGTCCCAAAGAATTTGCGCTTCGTATCCAGTAATCCGCGTTCGGCAAACTTGAGGTTTTCCCAAGGCGGCGTATTGCTCATCATATACCAGCGCACGGCATCTGCACCCTGCGCCTTGATAATTGCAAAAGGGTCGATCGCATTGCCTTTACTCTTCGACATCTTTTCGCCTTTGTCGTCGAGCAGCAAGCCATTTACAACCACATTTTTATACGACTTTTCGCCCATCACCAGGGTCGCAATGGCATGCAGCGTATAAAACCAGCCACGGGTCTGGTCTACTCCTTCAGCAATGAAATCTGCCGGGAAGTTACGGTCGAATTTTTCTTTATTTTCAAACGGGTAGTGCCACTGCGCAAAAGGCATTGCCCCGGAATCAAACCATACGTCGATCAAGTCGGGGATGCGGCGCATGGTACCACCATCAGGCGCCGGCCAGGTAAATTGGTCCACAAAAGGACGGTGCAAATCCAGGTCATCACCTTCGGGTACCTGGTCACCACACTTGGCGCGCAGTTCTTCAACAGAACCAATCACCTCGATATACTCAGAATCTGGCGCGTCTGACTGCCAGATCGGCAGCGGCGTGCCCCAGTAACGGCGCCGGCTCAATGCCCAGTCGACATTGTTTTTTAGCCACTCCCCAAACCGGCCCGTCCCAATGCTGGAGGGCTGCCAATTAATTTCATCGTTAAGCTTGATCAGCTTTTCCTTAAGCGCCGTTGTCCGGATGAACCAGCTCTCAACCGGATAGCTCATCAAGGGCGTACCTTTGCGCCAGTCATGCGGGTAATTATGCAGGTAGGTCTCGTGCTTGTACAGCATGCCGCGATCCCGAAGATCCCGGTTGATTACTTTGTCAGCATCTTTAAACCACATGCCGGCAACCAACGTTGCTTCTTCGCCAAATACCCCATCGGGGGTAACGGGATTAAACAGCGGTAACCCTTCCTTCTTACCTACTTCATGGTCTTCTGCACCAAAAGCCGGCGCCATATGGACGATCCCGGTGCCATCTTCTGTCGAAACAAAGTCGGCCGGCACCACACGCCAGGCCTGGTCAGCACCCTCTGCTTCTTTGAAATAGGGATACAGCGGATCGTACGTTTTGCCAATCAGATCTTTGCCCTTCATTTCTTCAACTACTTCATACGTCTCAGAAACTTTGCGCAGGAGCGATTTTGCGAGATAGATGTGCTCAGCCGGCTGATCCGGGTCGGTCTGCCGCACTTTTACGTAGTCAATTTTCTCTCCTACAGCGAGCCCAGTGTTCGAGATCAGCGTCCAGGGCGTCGTGGTCCAGGCCAGAAAGTAGGTATCTGGCTCATTGTGAACGCTGAAGCGGATGTACACACTGGGGTCCTGCACCTCTTTGTACCCGAGGCTTACCTCATGAGAGGAAAGCACTGTAGATGAACCAGGACTGTACCACTGAATTTTGTGGCCCTTGTAAAGCAATCCCTTTTCATGGATTTGCTTCAGCAGCCACCAGACAGATTCGATGTATTCATTTTTGAAGGTCACATACGGGCTATCCAAATCAACCCAGTACCCCATCCGAACGGTGAGGTCGTCCCAAAGCTCTTTGTATTTCAGTACACTCTCGCGGCAGGCTGCGTTGTATTTTTCAATACCATACTCCTCCACCTGATGCCGGCCTTCCAGCCCAAGTTGCTTCTCTACCTCAATCTCGACAGGCAAACCATGGGTATCCCAGCCCCCTTTACGTTCCACCTGGAATCCCTTCATCGTTTTATACCGACAAAAGGTGTCTTTAATCGTACGCGCAAGTACGTGATGAATACCGGGCCGGCCATTGGCTGTAGGCGGTCCCTCATAAAACGTAAAGCTTGGCGCCCCTTCCCTTGCAGCTACGCTTTGTTCGAAGATTTGCTGCTCCTTCCAGCGAGCCAGGATATCTTCTTCCAGTTTGGGAAGATCAAAGTTTTTTTCTTCTCTAAATGCTGTCATATCAATCACATCGAAGCAATGAGCCTTTTGCAGAATTGCCCTGATACGATAGCCTCCGCTTTATTGTTCAATCCCTTACCGGTTTCTTTTTTTCTTTACCGGAAATGCCTGTTTTCGATGCGTATTAGTAACCGTAAATGGAGACGTGTGTGCGCCATTTCTTACTTCACACAACTACCCTTGGCGCAACCCGGCTGACCTGGCCCCGGGATTCATTTGGCCTTTCCGTTTCAAAGCGACATGGTACGACTGTGACGGTAGCTATTGCTTCTCTTTTCCCCAGTTGGGAGGCGTCGTCCTTCTTCATCTTTTGACACCTGCTATCCCATGTTCCGACCGACAATGTGGTACGTGCTGGCCTCACTGTTTCTTTTCCTTATTGCTGATACCGCTACCCTGAATGCCCAAAACGTTGCACCAAACAGCGGACAACTTGATGCTATCTGGTCAACGGTTGCAACCACCAATGAGCCAGATGCCCGCCACGAAAACGGCTTTGTGGCCTACAATGGCAAACTTTATCTGATTGGGGGCCGCGGACTCAAACGCGTGCAAATTTTTGACCCTGCTACGGACACCTGGACCAACGGTGCTTTTCCGAGCTTCCAGCTGCACCACTTTCAGGCGCTGGTCTACAACAACCTCATTTACGTCATTGGTGCCTACACCGGGACCTGCTGCGATGCTGAATCTGGCGTCTCCCATGTATGGACCTATAACCCGGCAACAGATTCCTGGGCCCAAGGAGACGAAATCCCGCAAGATCGCCGGCGCGGCTCAACGGGCGCAGTGGTCTACAACGACAAAATTTACATTGTAGGCGGCATCGATGGCGGCCATGGTGACCCGGCAACCGCCTATGCCTCTTTTGATGAATACGACCCCAATACCGGGCAATGGCGGGTGCTTCCAGATGCGCCCCGCGTGCGTGATCACTTCCATGCCACTGTTTTCAACGGCAAGCTCTACCTGATTGGTGGCAGAGACTCAAGCGTAAATAGTATTACGGGCGCCACCATTGGCGAAATTGATGTGTACGACTTCGGTACCAACACATGGTCCACGTTGCCGTCTACCAAAAACCTGCCCATTCCGCGTGGTGCGCCGGCTACCCTGCTCTACCAGGGCGAAATCCTCGTGATTGGCGGCGAAACCACGCAAACGCTGGCCCATAACCAGACGGAAGCGTTTAATCCTATCACGGAATCATGTCGTGATCTGGCGCCGCTCGTTGTAGGCCGACATGCCACACAGGCTGCAATTTTTGACAATGCCATTTACCTGGCAGCAGGCTCGGCCCAAAAAGGGGGCGCGCCTGAGCTCGACTCCATCGAACGCTATGAAGACACCAATGTGCAGTTGATCCAGTACAACCAGGAATTGAAACCAGGCTGGAATATGGCCGGCTTGCCAATCACACCCACAACCACAGATTACCAATCGATATACGACGACCTCGATCTGGTAGCCGGCCTCTCCCCTTTGACCTGGGACGGTGACAATTCCTACGAGGCCTTCACAAGCCTCAGCATCGGCAAAGCGTTCTGGATTCGACTCAACGACAATGCACCCAATCCAGACACACAGACCATCACTGGTACGGCTATCAATGCGATGCAAATCTCGTTGACGGAAGGCTGGAATATGATCGCCGGCCCTTCGTGTGACAATGTTTTCCTGCTCGGCTCAAGCACGGACCCAACAGGCGCTATCCCGGAAGGCAGTTTATATTTGTTTGATGATGGATATGAGCCAGCTTACAACGAAGTCTTTGCGCGAGGCCGACTAGACCAGGGTGTTGGCTACTGGGTATTTACCACAAAAGATGCAATTCTGGATTTGCAGTGTAGCGGCGGCAAAAACGCTGCTGATGCACACACTGCGGGCACGTTGTCTACTGAACAGGATGCGTTTGGCAGCCTGCATGTGCGCAATGCAGCTGGTAAATCTCAACAACTGCTCTTTACAGACAGTCCTGCTGCGACATCGGCAGCCTATAACCTGCCACCACGGGCAGACCAGCGCTATTTTGATGCCAGGTTCAGAAACAACCGGCGACTCCTGGAGGCAACTGCCGGTGACATCCGGGTACAGGCCGGCGCACTCCCCCTTACGCTGCAGTTTGGAAAAGCACCTGCAGGGAAAAGTGGACAGCTTGCAATTTCATACCAAACACCAACAGGCATCCAAATCCACGATTTGCGCCAGGGGCAATCCATTGAAATACATGACACGGCAGTTGAACTCGTTCACATGCAGTTTATCGACGCGCCTGATGCACTACCAGACGGTTTCACACTGCATGGCAACTATCCTAATCCGTTTAATCCAACGACACGGATTAGCTTTGATATGCCGGCAGATGGCGATGTTGAAATCCAGGTACTGGACCTGCTTGGCCGCGAGGTACTGCGCGAATCAGCAGCACAAGTAGCTGCCGGTAACCAGCGCTCTGTATCAATCGATGCGCGCAGTTTGCCTGCCGGCACCTACGTTTACCGGGTTACAGCGCGTTTGGGCAGTGAAGTGTTCATCCATTCAGGAAGCATGGTTTTACTAAAGTAAACCCGGGAACGCTTTACCCTGAGGCTGCTTGTGATGCATCGTCGCTGCCACTTTCGTTGGTTGGCTTCGGCCTGCCAAACTTGTACCCCATGGTGTCGAAAGCAGCTCCAAAAGCGACACCCAATGCAAGGCCCAATCCCACGTTGTCAAACGCAGCGCCTAAAGCAACGCCGAGGGCAATTCCGACACCAATGCCTTGGCCTCCTTTGCCTCCTTTCATGGATAGCTCCTGTATTTGAATTTTTATTGCGGCCTATGATACGAAGGCACTGGCAATTAGTTATAGCCCCTCTGCGTGGCCTTTCGTTTAATTGCATGGAGAGGGCAAGCCAACACCCCATCCACGGGTGGGTTGATCTGTTTTATTGGCGGGGAGGAAAAAACCAGTCAATGGGCCGGCGGAAAAGCCGGCGTATCAGGTGCCAAACGAGGCTCCGCGTTTCCTGAAAACGAACAGCACGAGACTCCAGCGCCATCACCAGGCTCAAGCCAAAGCTTACCAGGAAGTTTACCAGGCCGATAAGTATGACGCCGGCTGACGCATTAACAATCAGTTCGCGTGGTGTTGCACTGCCTAAGGCCTCCAATGACATACCATACTCAGCCGATGAGAAGGCGATATGGCGGATATCAATCGGTAAGCCAATTATTTCGCCAAGGGTTGCTGTGGACCCCAGACAGAAGCCCAGGACAACGTTACCAGCCAGGATACCAAGGTTTCGATCCCAGAACGCTCCTATTTTTTTTGCCCGGACATCTCCCATCAGGCGTAGCAGAAAGGGATGGCTTGCAATACGCTGTGGATAGCGCTTGTACAGGTTGCGGTTGTCAACCCAGCCGGCAACCAGACCTGACACAAACAGAAATATACCAGCGATGGCAGCGTAGATCAGCGCCCCACTCGACAACGGACTGATGCCGTGCAGTATTTTGGTAGAGGTTGCATCATCAAGCACGTGTGTGCCTGTGAGCTTGAAATATGCGATCGAAAGCAGGAACGCGAGTGGCAAAGCCATCATCAGGTTGCCAACAAACGAAATAAACTGGCTACGAGACACCTGCACAATGAGGTTTTCGAGTCGTTCGAGATGCAGTCCCTCTTCATCTCGCTCCAGCGAACGGGCCAGCGTATTTGCGGTCATCGCCGGCTGCTTGGTAGCCAGTGCTGATCCTGTCAGGTAGATTACTACAAAACAGACAGAGTAGTTTACACCGAACAGGAAAGCCTCAACGCCCAGCGGCAACGCGGGTTGTTTTAAGAGCAGCTTGAGTAGCGCAAATATGGCAACAATAAACCCGCCTCCCAGGCTTGCCGCAAAAAACTTCCAGTAGTCTTTGCGCCCGGTTGTGATATACTTGCTCCCCTTTTTTGCCGCGTGTTCTACAACCTGAAAGGCAAGCAAGTCGCCACTTTTCTTAATGTGTGGCCGGATATGGTCCCGCCGGCTCTCTGCTTCAACCAGCGTTTTAAACAACAGCACCAGTTCAGACCTGAATGCGTCTTTGTCTGCTGCCGTCAACTTCAACAGGTTTTCCAACCGGTTAAGCAATTGCAACAGGCGAAAAGACAGGTTGGTAAGGCGCAAACTGGTCCCATAGAGCCTCTTTTCTTCCCGGAGTTTCTCAACCTGCACCCTACACATCTGTGTTGTGCTAAGGGCGACACTAAGGCAGTGTTGCATCTGCTCGTCCTCGTTCTCACGCCTGACCGCTTTGATAAAACACAGGACGTGATCTGAGAGCATCAAGAATGGCGAGTTGGCGTCGTCCAGGTGGGTGAGGCGGTGCGTAATTTCTGGCTGGAGCCCGAGGCTCGCTATGTGATGACTCAGAATTCTGATACTGGCAGCCCATTCATCAGACACAGCCGGCCGGCCATCTTCCCCAATACCAATAGCAACCATTAGCCGAATCCAAAGCGAATCAGGAATGGCTTCTACCCACAAATGGTCATCATGTCGATCAAACAACTGATGGAGGCTGGCGCGCAAGTCTTCCCCATCCACAGGATCAGGCAACACGCGGCGCTCAATACGGCCCAGCAACTCGCTAAAAAAACCTTTGTTACCGGGAATGCCTGACTCAGTAAGGAGCAGCGTAACATCAGCATTACGGACAACCTCACAGACGGCTTCGCCTACTTTTGCTGCACTGGCTACATCATTTTCAAGCGTTGCACACAGGTGCTCCATGGCCAAGCTACGCAATCTCGGTTCTACTTGATGAAAACCATCAACCAGAAAACCAAGTTGCGTAATGGCAGCGGTATCGGGGACTGCAAACGCTTTATCAATTGCTTCGGGCCAGTTGGGCTTGCTCGTTGTAACAGTACTAAGCATAAATATGCAATCCTTTCAAAAGGATGGGTTGCCAGGTACAGGCATGGTGTAGGCTTCTCTCGAAGCAGCCAACAATATTATGGATGCAACCTGGTTTTAAGGAAGCACCAGGCTGGTGGAAAGGCCTGCTAACCGTCAACATAGCAGATGGGTTGCATTGACAGCGCGTTAATCGATACCGAGATTAAATCGGTCTCGCAGATCCTGGATATGGAGTCCCACGCTATTGCGCACTTCGTACGTTCGTTCGTAAAGATCAGCGTAGGCCGCCGGCGTGAAGTAGCGCCGGCCCTTCATCTCGCGCAGCAGATCCAGCGCTGTGTTGGCAGCCTTGATCCCGCGTTTCAAACATGCAATATTACCGCCCAACACTTCCAGGTCGTACCCCATGCCATGCCCTTTCGCAATGTTTGCAGTAACCTGCATGATGCTCGAGCAGAACTGGACAAGCACACTGTCCTTCGTTTCTCCGGGCAAGCCATCAGACCAGGAGAGCACATAGGTGGTCAGATCATACGCAAGCTGGTATACCGGGATCTGTTGCAATGACTCAAACGCCTCCCTGTCTTCCTCCATAATGAGGTCTTCTGTTGGCAAATCAAACGGGATGGGTGAATGTTCTTCCTGCTCTTCATTGTCTGCCTGGAATTGGCCAGCTTCAAATTCCTCAAACGGCAAACCGTGCTGGATAAGATATGCTTTAAAGGCGTCTCGCCAGGCCTGGTTGTCCTGGTCATTCTCGGTTTTAGGCAGTGGGTGATCAGACAAAAACCGGTTCAAGAGCTTCATGTACCGCTCGATGCGGTCATCGTCTTTCCGAAGGAAGGCTTCCCACTCGTTTTCGTCCCAAATTTCATCGCCGAACATGGTCCAACAATAGTCTGATGAAACAGCGCAGATACATCTGACCGCCAGCGAGGGATCTACGGAGCCAGCGTTTTAAAAATACGCAACCTTTATGCTTCGTGCATAGCCACTGCTTTCATGATGGCAGTAAGGTTTGGCTCAGCTTCCGCGGCTGCAGCCAGCACGTGTTCGATGGAGATCGGCTCCAGCGCATCGGGAAAGCACTCGTCGGTAACAACCGAAATGGCCATGGTGCGTAAGTTCATATGGCGTGCAACGATCACTTCGGGGACGGTACTCATCCCAACAACGTCAGCGCCAATGGCCCGCAAAAACCTGTACTCAGCTTTTGTCTCCAGGTTAGGCCCGACAACCGATACGTAGACACCCTGATGGAGTTTAATCCCGCGTGACAGCGCGATGGACTCGGCCAGGTCACGCAGCCCGGTATCGTAAGGTTCACTCATATCAGGAAAGCGTGGCCCCCAATCATCATCATTTGGCCCAACAAGCGGATTTACCCCTTGCAGGTTGATGTGATCGGTGATAAGCATCAAGTCGCCACGCTTGAAATTCGGGTTCATGCCGCCGGCAGCATTCGAAATCAGCAAGGTATTTACACCCAGCGTCCCCAATACACGAACGGGAAAGGTTACCTGTTGTGCTGAGTATCCTTCATACAGATGAAACCGGCCCTGGCATGCATAAACCGGCACATTACCGAGGCGCCCAATGATCAATTTTCCTTGATGACTTTCTACCGTGGAAACAGGAAAATGGGGAATTTCGCCATAGTCGAGCACGTGCTCCACTTCAATTTCTTTGGCTAATGCCCCAAGTCCGGTGCCAAGAATGATACCGATGGAAGGGTTTAAAGCTGATACGGAGCTAATGGTTTTGGCAGCGCCTTCAACCTCTGCGCGATAACGTGCTGCCTGTTCAGGCAGAGACACATTCTCCTCTGGCATGTATTTCTTGGGGGTATGTATGCTATTAGATTAATCCAGGTCGTTCAAGATGCGGCGGATTTTCTCAATTTCTTCCGGCGTTGCAGAAAGATCATCCTGATCGCTATCTGAACCAAACAAAGGTGAGGCAAAGCCACCCAGATTAGGTGTATTGGCAGGTGCCTGCTCTGGCGGCCGGTTCCCTCCTGCCGGCTTAACAACCCAACCGCCAGGAGGCGCATCAGGCTGATTGCCCGGATGCGGCTGTCCGTTTGCCGGCGTGTTATTATCTGCAAGGGAACGTTGCCAGGCTTCGTCTACTTCAGGTTCTGCCGGCTTGAAAATATCATCAGCAACGGGCTGCTGTGTGGCAGAGCTAACGGTAGATTTAATAAACTCCAGTTCGTCTGTGCTCAGGCCTTCACTCGCACTCGGTTCTGCATGACCGTTTCCATTCTGGCTTCCATGAGCAAGATCTACAGTATTGCCGGTTACTGCACGGGTTGTTGCGCCGGTGAACGTATCGTTCACGGTCAAGTCTTCTTCAAACGAAGTCTCCTCTTCATCCACGGGCAAATCAACAACCGGGTTTTCGGGGTGATGTACCGGGACGGCGTGCGACTGATAAGAAGCGCGGATATTAACTTCATTACTGCGGCCGTGCAGTTGCCGGCTATCAGCAGCATCAAGGCGAACAAAGCCCATGGAATCCTGGCCTTCAAAGCGGGACAGCAATTCCAGTTCAGACATAAGGAAAGCACGCAGGCGCGCAACAACTTCGTCGCGCCGGCTGCCAATTTTTGAGATATCGTGCTTCAACCGCTTGTGATCTGTTGAAGCTTTTTTTCGAATTTCTTCCGAGGCACTGCGCGCTTCTTTGAGAATGATCTGCGCTTCGCGCTGCGCGTTCTCGATGGTTTTATGAGAATTGTCTCTCGCGGTCTCCAGTGCTTCCTGGAGGGCCTCTTCAATTTTACGGTAATGGTCCAACTTGTTGTCGTATTCGCGCACCTTCTGTTCGAGCCGGCGGTTTTCATCTAACAAGTTATCCCATTGATCCCCCACCATCTGAAGAAAATTATATACTTCCTGCGCGTCTACTCCACGAAATGATCGAGTAAACTCTTGCTTCTTTATGTCAAGGGGAGTCAATTTCATGATCCTTGCACCATTGGTGGCAGCCTAGTCGGACTAAAAAACGTTGGTGTTTTCCGTTGTAATATACAAAATATGCCTTTTCCAACGAAAATGTTCAATTTAACTTCGTGCGCCGAACAACGCACTGCCAACACGAACGTGGGTTGCCCCTTCCTCTATAGCAACCTCAAAATCTCCGCTCATCCCCATGGAGAGTACATCCACGGTCTTCATCTGCGGATGGGCCTGTTGCGCGTCATGCATTATGGATCGTAGCAGTTTGAACTGCGGACGCACATCTTCAGGATCGGCTGCTGGAGCGGCAAGGGTCATAAACCCACGAACTTCAAGGTTCGCATATTGCTTCAGCAGCACGAGGAATTCCGGCACGTCTGCCGGCTCCAACCCAAATTTTGAATATTCGTTTGACACATTAACCTGTACGAGGCATGGCAAGACGCGGCCCTTGTCTCCGGCACGTCGATCCATTACCTCCGCTAACCGTTGGCTATCAAGTGCATGCACAAAATCGGCACATTCTAGTACATCTTTAGCCTTGTTACGCTGAACATGGCCAATCATGTGCCAAAAAACCTCTCCACCATGCTGAACGCCTGGTAGCGCTTGAGATTTCAACTTCAACTCCTGGACACGGTTTTCACCAAAGTGTCGTATCCCTGCGTCAAAAGCTTCGCGAACAACCTCAATCGGGTACGTTTTTGTGACTGCGACAAGCTCAACTTCACTTGCATCCCGCCCTACTCGCTGGCATGCTTGCTCCATTCGGCGGAGCACGCCTGCTATTCGTTGCTGGATGGTCGATGTTGAATCGCGAGACACCGTATTGTGCATGCAGTTACCTAAGTAGATAAAAAATAACGATTAATCAGGCAATGCGTTATGCTTAACTAACTCTATCTAGGTTTGATCCCAGCAGGTTAGGAACCCCAAACCTGCGCAGGACAAGCTGCAAGGCTTTTCTTGGGGGGGCAATTTACCAACATACTTTGTGTTGACATCTTACAGTCGTCACATTTAAGCCGGCGCTGAATAGTAATTTTGGTTAAGATTCTGCGCGTAATACCTCAAGTGGCGGCCGTGCATAGATCCCGCGGCTGTTAAACATCCCCACAGCTACCGTTAGCGCGGTTACAAGCACAACAGCGGCAAGCATCGTCCCCAGTGCCGGCACAAAGACCGTATCAAAGACAAAAAATGACAGCAACCAGGCGCTTGCCAGGGCGAGCAAAATACCGGTCAGGGCAGCAAACAAGCCCAAAAACAGGTATTCGATTAGCAGAATTTTAATCACCTGCGACCGCGATGCCCCCAATGTCTTCAGCAACACGCTTTCGCTGATGCGCTGGAAGCGGCTTATCGATACCGCGCTGATCAGTACAATGACACCTGTAAGTATGCTGAACAGGGCCGTGAATTCCAGCACAAACGAGATCCGGCTATAGATCGAATCAAAAACCGTCAGGATAAGCTTCAAATCGACTGATGAAACGTTTGGATGCGCGGCCACAATGGCAGATTGCAGTTGGCCGGCCTGCTCATCGCTGTCTGATTTGGTGAGCATCACAAAGAACTGCGGCGCCTCTTCCAACACCCCTTTGGGAAACAGCACAAAGAAATTGGTCTCCATGCGCTGCCAGTCAACTTTCCGCACACTCGAAATTTGCGTTGTAATCGGCACGCCTTGCACATCCCAAACAATTTCGTCGCCCAGGGCAACATTCAGTTCGTTGGAGACATCTTCCTCGATGGATATCGGAATAACATCTGCATCCACTGCGACCTCCCCAACAAACTCCCCTTCCACGAGGGTCTCTGCATCTGAGAGATAATCACGATAACTAGAACGGTACTCGCGGCGATGGGCCCAGGAATATCTTCCGCCAGAGGTGTCAGCTTTGATCTCATCGATTGTACGCCCATTCACCTCAGCGATACGCATCGTGATGATGGGTACCCGATCGATCACGGGCATGGCACGGGCTTCCACAATATTGGTGACTGGCTCCAGTTGGTCTGGTTGGATGTCAAACAAAATCATGTTTGGCCTGTCATCTCCGCCGGCAACCTGAATTTGGTTCAGCAACGTCTGTTGTACAAGAAAGAGCGTTGCAATCAAAAACGTACCGAGCCCAAGCGACAACATCAGAATTACGGTCTGATTGTTCGGTCGAAAGAGGTTCGAAAACCCTTGTCGCCAGGGATAAGGCCACGACGACGGAAAGAATTTGCGGGAGAAAAACACGATACCTTTTGCCACAAGCGCCAGCAATCCGAAAACAACAAAAATGCCGCCGGCATAAGCCAACCCGATTTGCCACATCGGCGCTTGAGCAATCGAGAATCCAAGAATTGCCAGTCCAAGCATGCCATAAATCACATAGCGCCATCCACTTGACGTGACGGTAGCCTCAACAGATTTGCGCAACGTCAGCAAGGGAGATACGTTTTTCACCGACAACAGCGGCAACAACGCAAAAAGCAAGCTAACACCAAGCCCTACCGCCAATCCGATGAGCACAGGAATCCATTTGATACTTACGGTAACTTCAACCGGCAAAAAATCGGCAAGCAATTGGGGCAATAGCCACTGCACGCCGAGTCCGATCAGGCTCCCAAAACAGGCAGCCAGCAATCCCATCGCGGTTGCCTGTACCAGGTAAATGGCAAAAGTAGGCATGGATTGCGCACCAATGCACCGCAATACGGCTACCGTTTCGATACGCTGCTTGATGTACACGTGCACTGCACTCGCGATACCAATCCCTCCTAACAATAGTGCAATGAACCCTACAAGGTTCAGGAAGCGATACAGGTTGGTTAGCCCTTCATTCCACTCGCGCTGCATCTCTGCAATCGTATCAAAACCAACGTTTTGTGCGCGCAATCGAGGCCCGAGGCTTTCCATCATGCCTTCTACATCACGACCGTCATCAAACTTGAAATACACTTCAAAGTCAGCCAGACTCCCCCGCGTAAGCAACAAGGTGTCCATTTCTGCCAGGGGAATGTAGATCCTCGGACTGAGCATCATCATGGCTGCAGATTCCCGTGGCGTCTTGAGCAGTTCGCCGGCGATACGGTACGTACGCGTACCCACTTTAACCGAGTCACCCACAGCAACCCCAAACTGCTCAATCAATTCGCCGTCAACAAGGGCGTCAGCGTTTTCCATATAATTGGCAGCAGCTTCAGGCGGACTGGTTTCAACGGCGCCGTAATATGGAAATGCACCTTCCTGTGCGCGGATCGTTGAGAGCCGTGTGCCCCCATTCTTCGGAAAGTAAGCCATCGACGCAAATGAAACGATACGGGACTGGTCTCCGCCCAACGAGTCAATAATGGCTTCAACTTCATTGCCAAACGGCGAACGGCTTTCAATGCTCAGGTCAGCACCGAGCAGGGTCATGGCCTCTGCATCAACCGCATCTTTCAGGTTTTCCCCAAACGAACTGATGGCTACCAGCGCAGCAACGCCAAGCACCATAGACGAAATGAAGAGCAAAAGCCGGCGCCGGCTTCCCCGGCTATCGCGCCAGGCCATGCCCAGCACCCATCTAATTTTTTGCATCAGGTTCATGAAGTCGCCTCTGTTTTAAGCGAAGAACCATTGGCAACAGCACCAACACCCGTGTAACTGTCAGAAACAACAGCGCCTGCCTTCAGGCGGATCACACGCTGGGTTTGCTCAGCAAGTTCGATGTCGTGTGTTACCACTACAAGCGTTGTCCCGGCAGTTTTATTCAGGTTAAAAAGGAGCGACTCGATCGTTTCCCCGGTCTCTGCATCCAGATTCCCCGTGGGCTCGTCAGCAAAAAGGATGCTTGGCTTATTGATGAATGCTCGCGCAAGGCCGATGCGTTGCTGCTCGCCACCCGAAAGCTGCGCAGGATAATGTGATGCTCGATCAGCCAGCCCTACGCTTTCCAACAATTGCATGCCCCGCGGCCGCACACCAGTATCCCCTCGTAGTTCAGCCGGCACCATGATATTTTCGAGTGCGGTAAGTGTGGGAATCAACTGAAAAGATTGAAAAACAAATCCAACATGCTTGTTGCGCACGCCGGCCCGTTCATCTTCTGATAACGCCTGTAAGTCGATGCCGCACAGTTTCACCCGGCCCGCACTTGGCGCATCAAGGCCGGCACTCAATCCGAGCAGCGTTGTCTTACCGCTTCCGGAAGGGCCAACAATGGCACAGGTTTCGCCTTCATTCAGTGTAAAGGACACGTCAGCCAGTACGGTGAGTTGTGTGTCGCCACTTGGATAGGTTTTGGTTAAATTCTCAACTTCGAGGATTGGTGAGGTCGGCATATTTATGATTTAATTATGGCGTACGCTGGATTCCAGATCAGCAAGAGAAACAGGCAATTAAGAAACCTGGTGTGTAGTATTCTGGTTGAGAAAGCGCAACCTTGCTTTGAGATCCCGCATGATGTCTAAATCTGTTCGAATTTTAGCCTTTATCTTCCTGCTGGTCACCAGTATATCAGCTTGCCAGCAATCCGAAGCGCCTGTAACCGGCAGCGCAGCGGAAGCGGCAGATGTTACACCACCCGCCAACCCCACGGCTTCAGATGCTTCTGATACACCCGAGAACGTATCTACAACCAAATCTATCCTGATATTTGGCGATAGCATAACCGCCGGCTACGGACTGTCAACTGAAGAGGCCTTCCCTGCGCTTATCCAGGAAAAGCTTGATGCCCGTGGCTGGGCATTTACCGTGATAAACGGCGGATTATCGGGCGATACTTCTGCAGGTGGACTGCGCCGCATCAAGTGGATGCTGCGGACCCCGGTTGATGTGTTTGTCCTCGAACTCGGTGGCAATGATGGATTACGCGGTACCCCTCCTGAGGCAACCCGTCAAAACTTGCAGGCCATCATCAACGAAGTAAAAGCAGCCAACAGTGAGACAAAAATCATCCTCGCCGGCATGCAGATTCCGCCCAACCTCGGGCAAGAATACACGGAAGCCTTCAAGGACGTTTTCCCCGATATCGCAGAAGCCAACGATGCAGTATTAATCCCATTTTTACTGGACCGTGTCGGTGGAATTCCCGAATTGAACCTGCCAGATGGCATCCATCCTACGGCTGAAGGCCATAAACTGGTGGCAGAAAATGTGTGGGAGATTCTTGAGCCGCTCCTCATGGAAATGGTTAGCAGGTAGCCTCAAATCTATAATTTCTTGGCTTCAGACGGTTTTTTTGGCGATATTAGGCTATGATTTTTGCATGACTACCGTCTGCCATGATCATTTCAAACGTGACTGTTCATTTTTTTCAGTGGAAACGAATGAAATGGCTCGTCGTTTGTGGCCCTTCATTTAAGCAATGTCGCAATTAAACCCTGCTAACTGCATCAAGTGACGCGGATGTGTAAGCGTGAGCTTGCCCGACAGACTGTACATGGATTCTAAAAAGGATTCAGAAAAAGACCGGATCATACAAACCGTAGATTGTCTTGTTTGTCACGACATACCTAACGTTGGTGAACGCTCTTGCCAACAGTCTTTATAAGCTATCGAACAGCCTTATTTGCAGGCTATCGCATTGTATTCGCCTGTCACACAATCGTAATTTCCCCGGCTTTGCGCGCGCTGCGCGCTGTGAATAGTATATGTCTGACAAACAGGACCAGTCTTTAGAAGATCGTATCGAGCATTTAGAACAGCTCGTCGAGAAGCTTACATATACGATTGAGCGCATGCAAGATCGGATTGGGTCGACTACGCCTTCGCGTCCTCCATTACAGCGTAGCAACCGGCTTGTCCAACCCACATCGCAAGGGTCAAAAGCGCGCCCAGCGGCGGCCGGTAGTCGTTCGAATGCACCGCAACCCAATCCTGCGACTGAAGAAGGCACGCGAAAACCACGTACTGCCCGCCCACTATACGCATTGAATGGTGAAGCGTGGTTAAACAGAATTGGGGTTGGTCTACTTTTTCTTTCTGTTGCTTTTGCAATGAAGTATACGTTTGACCAGCAATGGTTTACCCCCGTACTGCGCGTTATGGCTGGCAGTTTTGTTGGTCTCTTGCTCCTGGCATTGGGCTTACATTTTCACAACACGCGCCGGCGTTTTGGACAAGTTCTCGTAGGAGGCGGCATCGCAACGTTTTACCTTACAGCGTTTGCTGCCTATGAACTCTACCATCTTGTACCTTCCTGGATAGCCTTTGCCGGCATGCTGCTTATTACGGTGCTCTCCTTCCCCCTTGCGGCACGGCGAGATGATTCGATTCTAGCCATACTGGCGACACTTGGCGGCCTTGCAACGCCCTTTATTTTGCAATCCACGGGTGACTATCAGTTTGTATTGGTCTCCTACACGTCGCTTATCCTGGTAGGTGCCGGTGCGATGTATTGGTTCCGAGGATGGCGTAGCCTCTTGTTTGTATCCTTCTTTGGCGCCTGGCTAATCATCCTGTTCTGTTTTTTCCGATTTGGATTTGGGTACCAATCTGTTTTTCAGGAACGATGGACGCTACAAGCCGCCGTTATTCTTGCCTGGGTACTGTTCTGGATGATGCCTGTCATCCGGGGGATGTTACGGGCTTACAACCCGGCCAAATGGCCGGCGCCCCCACCGGTAAAGGCCGTAGGCTACTTCTTTAACCATCCAGCGCTCCCGCTCTCCGTATCAACACCATTGCTCACCATGGCAATGTCTATGCTGATCTGGAATTTCTCAGAAAACCTTTGGGGCTGGATCGCGCTGCTCGCCAGTTCAATTTACGGCTTCTTGTACCTGTACATTCGCGGCAAGGAAAGAAAGGACCTGAATCACCTTGCGCAAATGCAGGGCCTTACGTCTTCCATTTTTCTTACCCTGGGTCTTTATTTGCTCTACAATGGGCACGCACTCCTGGTTGCCTTGCTCGCGCAGGCTGTACTCATCCGCGTCGTTTCGCAGTCGATGAAGGACAAGCTTTTCTCCGTCGCATCGCACACGCTCTTTGCTTTCCTTGGCCTCTGGGTACTGCAACGTTTGGTGATGATACCAACCAGTGGCGCACCATTCGTCAACGCTCCTGGCCTCAGCGAACTGATCGTGATTGCACTAGGCGCCGGCATGACATTCATGCAAGAGCGAAAATGGCTAAAAATCGCCTATCCGATGATCGCCCACTTGCTGTTTCTCGGCTGGCTTTACCGTGAGCCGAGCATCTTGACCAACGGCGAAGCGTTTATCACCGTAGTCTGGGGGATCTATGGCGTTGTCTTGTTCCTCGCAGCCATGCGACAAAACAACCGGTGGCTACGCCTTGCTGCCTTCAGTACGCTGGCGCTCGTTGTGCTCAAGCTATTCCTGGTCGACCTCGACGAAGTGGAACCCCTACTCCGCATCCTGCTGTTCCTCGGCTTTGGTATCGTGTTCATGATGCTCAGCTACATTCTGCCTGGTGTACTCAGAAAGCAGGGCCCCAAAAAGTCTGACAGCAAGCCAAAACAAGCTGCGCCAGAAGCCGAGAAAGAACCCTCAATGCAGAAAGGTTGAGTGACTTTGAGTATTGAACAGCGAACGCTGAATTTCGAATTGTGACACTCACTCGGCAATCGACACTCGGCAATCGACACTC
>JBCCIM010000074.1 GCA_039111535.1 Bacteroidota bacterium
ATGGCCTCGCGGTCCAGGACGATAGCAAACTGACCAGAAGCGCCAACGAAGTTACGCGTAGAAAGCAGGTAAGAATCACCCCAGATACCCAGTTTCGGGTAGTCAGGAAAAATGGATCCAAACTGGATTTCATACTGATGATAGCTTCCTGTAGGATCGCCTGTTGTAGAAATGGCGATACACATGGAGAACTGCAGGTTCGCAAAATCCAGTGCAAACTGGCTTACGTTCCAGCGGTCCGCGCCTTCATCATAAAGTACGATAGGGTCACCATTATTGGTTGCTTCGCAAAGTCCGCCCAGTCCCTGGAAGTACAGGTTACCTGGGAAGGGCCCCATGATCGTGTTGCCTCTTTTGTCGAAGATTTCAGAGACAGAGTTGATCCACTGTACGTAGTGCCGTGGGCCAACATCACCATCTGTATCCGGCGGTACAACGCGGAATCCGAGGATTGCAGCGTTGTCGTCGTCGCTAGAACCATCAAAGTTCTGCGCAATTTTCGCGTAGGCTCCACCGTAAGAAGACTGCAATGCAGGATCTTTGGACAACTGGGCTTCAGTTGTGTTTGAATTACGGGTAGAACCGAACGTCATGAACTTGTTCGGAATTGCAAAAGGCGCAACCACTCCCTCGGTAGCTGCCGGCACAGGCATGCTGTGGATCGGCGCCGAAGTGTTTTGGTTCACCACTTGCAATTCTATAATTTCCTGTGCAGATGCCATGCCCGGTAAAAGCAAGCCGGCAACCAGCAAACAGGAAAAGAATGTGTAGAGATTTCTCATATGGTATCTCCAGCGGTATGATGTGAAAAAAACAAGACAAGCACCGCACATCATTTTGCGCGACGCAAATCTACTTAAAAGGGGCTCAATCAATGTGTCATTCTGGGTGGCTGCGAAAGCAGGTGGAGGGCAGCCAATGGAGAGAGGCGGTCTGCTATGCGGTATCTGACAGAGGAACACAAGTCAGGTACGCAAACAGGGTAGAAAGCTGGATAGATAAACGCAAGAGAAAGTTGGCGCATGTTTTCTTAACACTGCCCTTATATGGAAGAAAGCGTTTTTTCTCCCGGAGGTCACGCGCCAAAGGTGCACATAGGCAGCAACCAAAACAAAAGCGCCAGTCCCTGTAAGGAACTGGCGCTTTGTGTAATCATCGTGTGTCAGTGCAGCCGAAGCCACATATTGACAGCAGAAATTACTTGAGCAACGTCATGCGTTTGGTTACAGAGAAGTCTGCAGTCTGCATAACATACAGGTAAACGCCGGCGCTCAGGTCCGTAGCATCAAATGCCACGGTGTGGTTTCCTGCATCGCGCACGCCATTAACCAGCGTTGCTACTTCCTGACCCAACAGGTTGTACACGCGGATCGACACGTGTGCCGACTCAGGCATACCGAAGTTGATCATCGTGGTTGGGTTGAACGGGTTCGGGTAGTTCTGCTCAATCGCAAACTCAGTTGGAATGCCTGCCGTTTCAAACTGGCTGGCAGAACGACCATTGTCTGCAAGAGAACCGGAAGCACTGCTAGAAGCACAATCCCATGAAGGATCGCCGTTTCCATTTGGATCGTAGCTGAATCCAGCGAGCGTAATGTCTTCAATACAGAACTCCAGGTCTCTGAAGTCCTTATTTGGGAAGGTGCCCGTTGAAATGATTACAGCGCGACCCTGGTTGTTCGTGTCATCAGATGCTGTCTCGTCGATAGGACCAGAGAACGTACCGGTAACCGTAGCACCAGATACTTTTGCACCGTTGTTATCCACAACTGTGATCGTTGCTTTACCCTGACGCAATGAACCACCAGCGCGTACTTTGCCAAGACGCAGGTTGCTCACGCTAAGCGTAGCCGTTGGCGTCGTGCCATCATCAACAGTAACAGAAGAGCTCGTGGTGCCTGTGGCGCCCATGTCATCCGTAACCGTCAGCGATACCGTGTAGGTACCATTGGCTGCATAGGTATTGCTTGGGTTCTGGTCTGTAGACGTATTGCCGTCACCGAAGTCCCAATCCCATGAAACAACAGAGCCATCGCTGTCAACACTTGCGTCTGTGAAGTCACAGGTAAGCACTGTACAGGAAGACGAGAAGCTTGCGGTTGGCGGGTTGTTGCCACCACCTGCGCCATCATCCAGGATGAACTGCGTGATACGCGTGTTGAAGTCAAAGCTACCCGTGGTTTCGTAGTACTCTGTGGTAAACCAGAAGCTGCCATCAACCGGGTCAACAGCCATTTTGCTGTAGTCACCCCAGCGGCTGGCGCCAGACTGTGAGCCACCGCCGGCATGCAGCAGTGTTTCTGCAACGTTCATTACGCCGGTACCACTCTGATCAGCCGTCTGACCCGTCATGTAAATTGATGGGTTCATCGTGCTGCTAGAGCGAGAGTAACCGAGTGCAATATCGCCATCAGCATTGATTGCGATAGAGCCCATCCAGCGATCGTCCGTGTCCGGGCTATAGGTACCTTCCTGGTGCAATGTCCAGCCACTACCTGTGTTGCGGAACTCGTACCAGCGGATACCTGCCGTACCAGTCGTCGTTTCAACGGTATGGTTGGCAACCATTGACTGGTGCGTACCAAAGTCGCGAACGTTCATGCGGTGCATGGTGAAGAACGAAAGATCGTCCAGTACCTGTCCGTTTGGCTGGTTGGCTGAAGGCACAACGCTGTCGTAGCTGCTGATACCAACACCTGAGATGCTGCTGAACGTAGCGGCACCAGGGTTGCTCCAGTCAACGTCCAGTTCGTAGAGTTCGAACGTGTTGTCACCATCGTTACCGTGTGCGCCAAAGATAGCAGGACCAGAAGCGCCAGGACCGTCATAGTCGGCTGGCAGCGGACCATCGCTGATGTTGGTGAATGCGTTCGGGAAACGTACCATTGTGGTCGCGTTGCCGTTAAGCATAGCCGTACGATCCATAGCAACTGCGCTGATGCCGGCGAAAGAAGCGCCGTTAGCGAAGTCACGCGTCGTCATGATGTAAGAATCGCCCCAGATTCCGAGCTTCGGATAGTCAGGGAAGTCGTTTCCAAAAGCAAATTCATACTGATGGTATGCACCCGTTGGATCTGACGTCTGCGAAATAGCAACACACATGAAATATGGTGCAGCAGTTACCGCAAACTGGCTCACGAGCCAGCGATCTGCTTCTTCATCATACAGCGTGATCGGGTCACCATCGTTGTCACCTTCACAATCGCCACCAATTCCCTGGAAGAACTGGTTGCCAGCAAATGGGCCAACAAGGGTGTTGCCATCTTTGTCGAAGATTTCAGCCGCAAGGTTAATCCACTGTACATAGTGGTTTGGCCCAACGTCACCGTCTGTATCTGGCGGTACAATGCGGAATCCAAGCAGTGCTGCGTTGTCATCATCGCTTACACCGTCGAAGTTCGCCTGCACCTGTGGGGCCTGCGTACCCGCAATTTTCTGCCAAACAGGATCTACAAAACCAGCTTTATCAGTGGCTCCCGAAGAACGGGGAGTTCCTACCTTGAACTTATTATCAATAGATTTTCGATGCACCTGTACGTCCAACGTACGCTGCGCAGGCTGCATGGAACGGAGCGGCAATGAGGTATGTTGCCTTGAGCTCTGTACCACTTGCTTATCCTGCGCAATAGCTGCATCAGGCGCGAGCAGACCTACAAAAAGTAGGGCCGCAAGCACTTTGTAGAGATGTTTCATAAAACTCTCAACGTTTGAAGTGATTATTTAAGGAAGTACAGACCAGCTAGAATCGGAAGCTTCCGCGTCTTGGGTCTGGTTTAGACGGGGTGCTGAGTTGGCTGATAGCATAACACATCAGCAGTGGGGGGAGTAGCCAGGCAGATTTGCTCCTGAATGGATTGCCTTTGACCTGCAGATGCATAAAGAATGCCAGAAAGTGTGCCTGCAACTCAAAGACGCGCTGAACCGCTACAAAACAATCTCCATCCACCTGTCTTCTGGTATCCGTTTTCATTGCCTGGCAATAACAGATACCGGATGTCGAATATGTGTCAGATCAGTGGCGAATCGCTTATTTGCCTTCGATTGAAAGCAACAAGATGCGGGCAAGAAACTGGGGATTTTCCTTATAAATACGTTCAGCCAACCAACTATAATATTATTCCCTTAATTTAACAATGGACTATTGGCGCAAGTTTACGTCCCCTAGAAACGGTCTAGCAATATAAAAAAAGCGCTTTCTTACATACCAATCCATTACCCTGTATTAAAACCGCATAACGGCTGCGGTTTTCCTCTCTCAAAACTCCCTACAAAAAACAGTTCAAAATTTGATTACATGAAAATGTCTCAAAAGAGTACACCATCTGATAACCACGCGCCATATATACCACAACATCTATCAGGATAAATCCCACAACTGCTTCAGTCACAAGGCTGTGCAGACACATACCTGACGCCGGCGGAATAGATTAGCAACTTCGGGTGTCTAATCTGCACTTGAACCGAACACATCCCAGCTACCTTTAGCATGCGCTTTCTTGTATTTGTTTGCCTTCTCCTCACTGGTTGCGACTCTGCTCCGCAACCTAACCAGACACTCCCTCAGTTGGAAGCGGGAGAAAAACTGGTTTATGTTGCTGATCGCACGGCCACGTGTGTCGGAGTTGGTGAACAGCAATGCCTGCTCGTGCGTGAAAATCCGGATGATCAATGGACGTATTGGTACGACGGCATTTTCGGCTTCTCGCACAAAACAGGCACATCATATCTCCTCCACATCCTCGAAGAAGACATCGAAAATCCGCCACAGGACGCATCAAGCATCAGCTGGACATTGATTGAAGTGGTTAAAACATGGCCAATAGCTCTAACTGCCGGCGATCATTCGGGCTAGCTGTTTTTGATGTACAAACTCGGGGATGTGTTTGGCCAGGTTGTCTCGCATCCAAATCCCCATGGCACTCCTGGCCTGCCCAATTTTTCCGATCTGATACGATTGCCGCACAAACCAGTTGGCCCTTTTCCGCCGGCGCTTCTCGTAATTGCGCAATGCCTCCTCAACGTAGTGCGTTTCATTAAACGCATCGCGCAACGCCAGCGCATCTTCAAGCGCCTGGCATGCACCCTGCCCCATGTTGGGCGTCATTGGGTGCGCAGCATCTCCCAACAGGGTTACCAGTCCGCGCCCCCAGGTTGACGACGGTTTACGATCGATGACATCGTGCCTTAAAATTTGCGCTTCGGGGGTACGTTCTATGAGTTCAGCAATCGGTGCACACCATCTGCCAAACAATTCAAGCAGATAGGCGCGCTCACCAAAAGGCGCCTGCTGCCCTTGTGGCTCTGTGTGCGTTGCAAACCAGTACACGCGGCCCTCGGTTAGAGGAAAAATCCCAAATCGCGCACCGCGGCCCCAATATTCGCCATACTTTAAAGGCCCTGCGTAGGATAGCACCCCGCGCCATGCTGTATAGCCGGCATACCGCGGCGCCTCATCTCCCAACACCTGCCGCCGAACGGCCGAATGAATGCCATCAGCTCCAATTAAATAAGTCCCGCGGGCATACGTCCCATCTTCAAACCTTACCGCTACATTGTCGTGCGCTTCGGTATAAGCAGTGCACTGTTTGCCCATAAACAGTACCGACTCGGGGAGCGTAAATTCCAGACACTCAAGTAACTCTGCACGATGAAAAAACCGAACGAGGTCACTGCCCGGCTCCGGTAAGTCTACCGCGGATAACCCGGAGAGCGGTGTACCGTCTGCTGTCCGCACACAGGTATCCTTTACCGGGATCGACGCCTGTAAATAATCCTTCACCTTCAATGCCTCCATTACAGCAAGGCCATTGGTCCACAGTCCAATGCCGGCCCCAACTTCTGTAAGCATGGGCGCCCGCTCGTATATCTCAACCTCATGGCCAAGTTGCCGTAACACAATGCCGGCTGCCAGTCCGCCAATCCCGCCTCCTATAATGATGCCTTTGGGCATAACTACGTTTTATCTCAATGTTCAATGTCAACCTAAATGCGACAGGGCCTGATCGAGGTCCGCGCATAAATCATCAGCATCTTCAATCCCTACAGAAAGTCGAAAAATGCCTTCCCCTGCATACTTCTTGTATGCTACTTCCTGTGGTTTCGACAGGCGAAACGATGTCTCAAACATGCTTTCGGAGGGCAAATAAAAAACGAGGCTTCTATGATGGCCCAGCGAAACAGCGTAATGGATAATTTTCAGGCGCTCCGCCAGGACCCGGGCAACCGCCAACCCGTCACGCGTCTGAAACGACAACATCCCGGAGAAATTACGCATCTGTTTTTTTGCCAGTGCGTGCTGCGGGTGGGAGGGCAACCCCGGATACATTACTTGCGTCACAGCTTGATGCCCTTCAAGAAAACGGGCAACAGATAGCGCCGCAGTCTCATGTGCTTTCATCCGAATCGGTAGGGTTGCTACGCCACGCATAATCAACCAGGCATTAAATGGGCTGATGATCCCGCCAGCGTGTATGGTGATTTCCTGCCGCAACCTCGCCAGCGTTTTGGAAGCCCCTAACACAGCTCCCCCAAGGGCATCGCCGTGCCCTCCGATATACTTGGTGAGGGAATGAATCACATAGTCGGCTCCCAGGGCGATTGGCTGGGTCGCAATCGGACTAGCAAAGGTTGAATCAACTGCCAGTTCTGCACCCGAAGCTTTGCAAAGTGCAGCTACCGAAGCAATATCTGTAAGCCGCATAATGGGATTGCAAGGAGACTCTATATATACAAGGCGGGTATTCGGCTGAAGGGCGGCTTCTACATTGCTCAGATCTGACATGTCAACCTTTGTTACCGAAATGCCCAGCCGGGGAATCAGATCATTGGTAAGCTCTGAGGCGCCGGCGTACGCCACATCACTCATCACAAGATGATCGCCAGCCTTGAGGCAGTGTAGCATAAGGCCGGCAATGGCCCCCATCCCACTTGCAAATGCCACACAAGCTTCAGCCCCTTCGAGGTCAGCCAGTTTTTGCTCTAGTTGCGCAACCGTAGGATTCGCCCAGCGCGAGTACAAAAAAGGGGCGTCTGCATCATTTCCTTCAATCGAAAACGAAGCATCTGTGCCTGCAACAAACGTAGAGGACATCACAATATTTGGGGAAGAGGCACCCGTTGACGGGTCGGGCTGCTCTCCTGCATGAACAGCGCGGGTTTGTATATGAAGTTGTCGGTTACGCATGCTACATCTCCTTCGTTATTTGGTGGTACTGGAATGTAGCACTTTATACATCAATTCGGCATACTCCCAGGCAAAGATGTTGCTCAAAACAGGGTGTACGCATCACTAGAAATCGCAACCTTTTGCTGTTGGATTATCAGCAGCTGCTGCAAATGGAAAGAAAGTCTTACAAGTACAACTGCCGACCCACGATACCTATCGGCTACTATGGATGATTATCTGTACATTCTCGACCTGCTAAGGCAAGGAGACCTCGAGGCACTGGATGCACTCAGGAAAATTGAGCCATCCTTTCCTGACGGTACCGACCCGTATCTCAACATTTCATGGATCCTGCACACCATTTCAGAAGGATCAATAGCATCCATTAAATGGATACTGAGGCAAGGGCTTGATCTTAATTTCCGGGATGCGTCTGGAGAAACGCCTTTGCATACGGCCCTCGAACTGGATGCAGAAGACCGATATGGCGTTATAGAATTGCTAATAGAAGCCGGCGCAGATGTGAATTTAAAAGGGGGCAACGACTGGACCCCAGCCCATCATGCAGCCGCGCGAAATGACGTAAAGGCCTTGACATTGCTTGTCGACCATGGCGCTGATCTGAGCATAAAAACCAGTATCGACGACTACACAACGCCGCTTGAAGAAGCAAAGCTGCTCAGCAAACACGTCAACTGCAGCGATGCCATTGCTTACCTGGAATCGCTCGAAGCGTCTGATGCCTGAGGCACACACGCGTGTTGTTTGGCAACCTCCAATTCTCTGCCCTTGCGTTTCCGTGGAAACGGGGCAAGCGCACTGAGCAATAACCACTCAGGCAGCGCTTCCCGGTATTTACGCGGACCTTCAAGTTTTATTGTTTTAGCTGCTATCTCATCCTGCAAACTTCTAAATCCCCGCCAAACCTCAACAAATAGCTTCAAATTGGCTGAAACGACCAGGTCTGCATCAAACCCGGGGTGTTTCAAACACATGTCGACCTTCCCGTCATTATTCACCAGCCAGAAGCGGTACGTTTCCTGGGGCGTTCCCGAAAAATCAAACTCCAGCACAGTTCGGCCGGCTGGCATGGCCGCTGTGTTAATACGCATATGCATGCTCCAGGCGAGGAACGCGGGGTCCAGGTCGTCCAACACCATGTCGCGCGCCCAATGCTGCCCCCATACGGCGAGCTGCATGATAATGTCTTCCAGGTCCCAGCCGGCCTCCGTCAAAATGTACCGGTAGGTGGATTTCCCCGACTGTTGTTCGCGCACCAGCAATCCGTAGTCTTCAAGCTCGGTTAGCCGACGCGATAGCAGAGAAGGCGAAATCCGGGGCACGCCCCGGTGAATATCATTAAACGTTGTACACCCATCGATGAGCCGGCTGATCACCAGCACCGTCCATCGCTGCCCAAGTAATTCCGCCGCAAGGGCAAGCGGACAGTATTGTCCATATCCTTGTTTCATGCGCTCATGTATGTACTACAAAAATTGTAGTGGTTTGGAAAACCCGAAGGCTTTAGCTTTTTCGAAACACCAGACCAGACGCCATGAAGCTACGCCATCTACTCCTTCTACTCTTGCTAACCGTTGTCAGCTGTACCCCACAGGTACAAGATATGCCAATGACACTCACCAAAGCTATTGTTACGTGGAATCAACGCGTCTTGCATATCGCAGAGCAAGAAGATGGCTTCCTCACACTGAAAGGACTCAGAACTACAGCCATGATGCACCTGGCCATACATGATGTGCTAAATCATTATGACAGTCGATTCGAAACCTATAAATTTGCACCAGGAGATGTGGCCAATCGTTCAATTGCAACGATAGAGGCTGCCGTCAACCAGGCAGCGTATAGCGTTGCCAGCAACCAATACCCGGATCAGCAACCGGCCCTCGCTTCGCTACGCGATTCGCTGTTGGTGCATATTCCCGACGACGATGCGCGCAAACACGGACTGGAGGTGGGAGAATCTGCTGCAACCCTGATTATGGGTACGCGGCAGAACGATGGTTGGAATACCGAAGCAACGTACCAGTGGCACCCCATGGCGCCTGGCGTCTATGCGGCCTTCAATGAGCACAGCGGCACACCCGATGGATTTATTTTTGGCGCCGGCTGGGGACAAGCCGCTCCTTTTGCCTTTGCCAGCGACAGCTTGTTTACCTCACCCCCACCGCCGGCCATTAACAGCGCGGCCTACACGGAGGCATTTAACGAAGTTAAATCTGTAGGCCAACAAAATAGCACGACGCGCTCACCTGACCAGACCCATCTTGCCCTTTGGTGGAAAGATTTTGTAGAAAACTCCCACAACCGCCTGGCCCGCCAACTTGCCCAGGACACAGCCCTTCCGCCGCACGATGCCGCGCGCCTCTTTGCCTTACTCAATGTTAGCGTATACGACGCCTATATCAACGCCTTCCACAACAAGTTTTTATACAATCACTGGCGACCATA
This sequence comes from Bacteroidota bacterium, assembly GCA_039111535.1. Taxonomy (NCBI): domain Bacteria; kingdom Pseudomonadati; phylum Bacteroidota; species Bacteroidota bacterium. The sequence continues at coordinate 9,635 of JBCCIM010000074.1, forward strand.
TACAGCAATTCGCTGGGCTGCCAACGACGAAAATCCGAACACTTCTCCGGATACATCCTGGAACAACACCCACAAACATACCTATGCCTTTCCGTCTTATCCCTCTGCCCATGGCACAGCCTGTGCCGCCGCTGTGCAGGCCATGAAAACTACTTTTGGTGAACCGTTTGCCTTCACGATGACAACAGCGTCTGTCGATATTGCCGGCCCCTTTTCTGGAAAAATACCGATGAAGCCTGCTACTCGCTCTTTTGCAAGCTTCGATGCGGCCGCAAAAGAATGTGCAGCGTCCCGGGTTTATCTAGGCATCCACTTTCGATACGATTCAGATGAAGGGTATACGCTCGGCGCACGTGTGGGAAAACGGGTTACCAACCAGTACCTGCAGCCGACACCAATCAACTAGCATAAAAATGACGGGATCCTAATGATTGGATAACCATTTAATGCAGCTAATACAGGCAGGTGTGTCGCACCTTGCTTTTCCAATACGGCACACGCTGCAAACAACCACTTTAGCAGTTTCCTCTTAGCACCTGCGCTTATCCTTCCCCCCAGGTAAAGCGGCCGCACAGGTATCGTTGTAATCTGATAATGCCACCGGCATGGGTCCACAGATTGCGTCTGTGCTGCACGTCAACAAGCAATAACCAGCCCCCCTGGTTCATGAGCCTCATCAGGCATTGGTATGCCTGAGCGGTTTGAAACATCGTTCAATCAGCGCTCACGTGGCGTTTGATTTCACTTTCAATTCCGTGTCTATTTCTGCGTCGACGCCTGCCGGCATGCGTGCTCTTCTTCTCCGGCAAGGCCTACTGCGGGACGCGACCTATTTACCACACCGGTTATGAAACTCACAAAAACAGTGATTGTGATGTTATGCATCATAGGCTCACTTGCATCCGTTGCCCTTTCTTATCAGTTCAATTTCTTTTATTACGGCCAGCTCAACATCCTTGCATACCGATACTTTCCAACGCTATACAATACCCCCGATGATTTCCATCACAGCCCGCTGCTTGGTTGCTCACCCATCGAGGGAGAAGACATCCACACCCATTTCTTCCATATTGCCGTGACTACGCAATTGCTCGACAGCAAACACAAAAATGATCGCGGTGGTGGCCTAACGTCCAGGAAGAACGATTTATTGGTGCTAACCAGCAGCGGGGATTTGTACCTCGCTACCGACAAAGACATAACACGTACCGGCATAGAACTACCCGACAACGGCAATGCCGCATTTGAAGTGGCGCGCGTTGCAAACAATTACAAAGCGCCCGACACCCCCTTCAGGTTTGACCATATTTTGGCGCTGGATGCCGGCCTCCTGGTTTCCTATTCAGAGTGGCACGATACCATGGCTTGCTATACCCGCACCGTTGCCTTTCTACCGCTTGATTCGGGATTGCCATCGATTGCGTCAGTAAAAGCAGACGCGGCTGACTGGCAAATTCTGTTTCGTAGCAATCCTTGTTTGCCGGCCCGTAACCAGGGACAACCGATTCGCCCTCCGATGGGCGGCGGCAGGATGGCAGCCTATAGCGCCAACGCGTTCCTGTTAACAGTTGGGGATTTTACAGCAGACAACATTTTCCCTACCGGCTCTAACCCACAAGCCCTCGACAACGATTACGGTAAAATCTTGTTGATTCATGTAGATACTGGTGCTGTGGAAGTATTCTCTATGGGCCACAGAAATCCACAGGGCATTGTGGTGGCAAACAATGGTGAAGTCTGGTCAGTTGAGCACGGGCCGCGCGGCGGTGATGAACTCAACCGGATTGAACGCGGAAACAACTATGGTTGGCCGCGGGCAACACTGGGCACAACATATACGGCAATGCCCGTCCGATTGGCGGCACAATTCGGCCGGCACGACAACTACACCCCGCCAACTTATGCCTGGATTCCCTCGCGCGCCGTCTCCAACATTATCCAGATAGATGGTTTTGATCCAACATGGGATGGAGACTTCCTTGTGTCCACACTTTCAATGCAACGCCTTTACCGGCTACGCATCAAAAACCAACGGGTGATTTTTAGCGAACCACTCTGCATCGGGCAGCCGGCGCGATATGTTCACCAGCATACCAACGGACAATTGTTTGTGCTGGCAGATCAGGGGACGCTCTATGCACTCACCCGGCCCATCAAACCTGAAGCCAATCAGTATGCCGAAGCGTTCAAAACATTGAACCAGTGTATTGAGTGCCACAGTCCGGAAGGCGGTAACGGCACAGCGCCCAGTATTTTCTCGCTGGCAAACCATTTGTCGGAGCAGCATATCCGCTCGTATATATCCAACCCGAAAGCCATGAACCCGCAGAGCCAGATGCCCGGCATTGCGTTATCTGAAAACCAGATGAACGATGTGGTAGATGCACTGGCAATGCTCACAAAATGAGCCGGCATTGCGTTGCGGATTCCGAAAAGATTAAGGCCGGCCCAGACATACTGCGCTCGGGCTGGCCTGATCTACTTTGCCCGGCGTGATCGCATTGCTTTTACTTTTTCAACCTTCGCGTCTGCAACCCAGGCTTCGTATGCGTCAGATCCCACACCATACAACGCAACACGCCCATCCGCATCACTATGAACGCCCCAGCCATATCGCTTGGTGAGCGGAGAAGCCCGAAAGCAAGGTTGGCCTTTTGAAAAAAACTGTTCACGTGCGGCATCAAGCTCAGCATGAGTCAAATCTTTCCTTATGGCATGCACGGTAAAAAAAACTTCGTCTGACGTATATTTGTACGGCTGTGCATGAACCATCTCGAATTGTAAATTCGCTACCGTTTTTTTGTCCCCTTTAACAGGAGGTACCTCACCGGCGGTAACCGGACAATCTTCAGCTACCTCAATAAATGTGTTGATGTAATTCGTCGTTTTCATATGTTGGGCTGGCTTGCTGCAGATCGCTGAAAAATAAGACACTAGTGCGACAACGTTATGTCAGAGCATTTATCATGAAACACAACGTCATCATTCGTAAAGCAACACCTGAAGATGCAGCGCTGCTTGCAACAGTTGGCGCACGTACCTTTCGTGATGCATTTGCCACCCAAAACGACCCGGCTGACATGACTAATTACCTACAAACAGCGTTCACAGCTGAAAAAATGTTACAGGAACTGGAAGAGCCCTCTGCTCTTTTTTTCCTGGCTGAGTTGGAGGAAGAAGCTGTTGGGTATACCAAAGTCCGGGCTGTCAAACAACCCGATTGCATACCTGATACCTACCCGCTCGAACTGGAGCGCATCTATGTAGATCAGCACGTTGTTGGTAAGGGCGTTGGTGCAGCACTTATGCAAGCAGCGATCAGCGCTGGGCAGCAACAGGATTATAACACCATCTGGTTGGGCGTTTGGAAAGAAAATCAGGCTGCCATATCCTTCTATCAGAAATGGGGATACGAGATTGTGGGAGAACATGAGTTTGTCATTGGCACAGATGTGCAGCATGATTACATCATGGCGCGTGACCTGGCTGGCTGACATCTTCAAAAACATCCCCAGGGCCGGCGAAAAGCCGGCATATGCCTGTATCACTATATATTGATACAGCCAGATAGTCGAAGACAAAAAAACGGAGAGGCCGCAGAAAAGCCCAAAGTGCTTGCACCAGAAATCTGACGCGCAAAATTCCTTAAAAAGTTCGATATTCAAGAATCCTCGTTCCACCATCCCTCCCAAACCCCAGATCGTGCATTATGAAAGGGAAATCAGTAACACGCCGTGAATTTGTAAAAGTAGCCGGCGCGGCCGGCGCAGTAGCTACCATATTGCCGCGCCACGTGCTCGGCGGTCCGGGGTTTACCGCCCCAAGCGACAAGCTGAATATTGCGGCGATTGGCGCCGGCGGTATGGGTGCTGAAAACATGCGCCAGGTGACCAGCGAAAACATTGTTGCCATTTGTGACGTCAATTTTGACCATGTGCACAACGGCTTGCACGACGGCGAAGGCAAAATCCGCGATGGCCGCGAAGCCCTGGCAGCAGCGTATCAGAAAGCAGCCCGCTATAGCGATTTTCGCGTCATGCTCGAAAAGCAAAAAGACATCGACGCCGTTGTGATTGCCACACCAGATCACACCCACGCGGTTGCGGCCTCAATGGCTATGCGAATGGGCAAACACGTATATGTACAGAAACCTTTGACCTGGTCTGTGCATGAAGCGCGCGTGCTGCAAAAACTGGCTGCAGATAATCCGGCGCTCGTAACGCAAATGGGTAACCAGGGACACTCAACCGATCAATCACGGCGGGTCAATGAATTGATTCAGGCCGGCGCCATCGGGGAAATACGGGAAGTGCACGTTTGGACCAACCGGCCTGTATGGCCCCAGGGTGTACCAAGACCAAAGCGACCCAAACTGGGTAAAGACACCGGCTGGGGCATGGACGATGTCCAGATCAGAACCGCCGTTGGTTTTACAGGCCGAAGAAAACCAAAAAAACCAAAAAGCCTGAACTGGGACCTCTTCCTTGGCCCCGCACCGAAAGTCGACTATCACCCAATTTACCAGCCCTTTACATGGCGCGGTTGGCTCGACTATGGTACTGGCGCACTCGGCGATATGGGTGCACACCTGATCGACCACCCCTTCTGGGCACTCGACTTGAATGCACCAAAATCCGTTGAAGCGACCTCAACACCTTGGGGTGCAGACAACATCAGTCCATGGGGCGGTGCACCGCGCGATATCGCCTCCTTCCCGTTTGCAATGACGGCACACTATGAATTTGAAGCCAGGCACGATTTGCCGCCAGTCAATCTGCACTGGTACGATGGTGGCTTAATGCCAACACGCTCAGCCTTTATGCCAGACGACGAGCCATTACCACGTGCCGGCGGTGTTATTTATGAGGGCAGTAAAGGGGCTATGATGCATATTGGCCATGGACTCGAATTCAAAATGTATCCGGACCACCTGAATGAAGAGCACGCTGATCTGCCAGAAACCTATGAACGTGTGACCACTTCACATGAAATGAACTGGGCCAATGCGTGCAAAGGCATAGGTGAAGCCGTTTCTCCGTTCTCGTATGCCGCGCCATTGACCGAAACCATGCTGCTCGGTATCGTAGCGTTGCGTACAGGACAGGGCGTTAAAATTCACTGGGATGCTGACAAAGGTGAAGTCACCAACAATGAAGACGCCAACCAGTATCTCCATCGTGAATACCGCGCCGGCTACGAGCTGTAGAAACAGCGCAAACCTGGTTTTCGGTGTTTCATTTTTTAGTACTCCATTTTCAGAGCAACCCGTTCTGAATGTCAAACAACAGAACCGCAGAAGTCCTACCCACTTTTGCGGTTCTGCTTTTTACCCCAACATGATGTCGATTTTCAAAGCCACTTCTCTCCTGACACTGCTGCTCCTCGCTGGCTGCCAGCCCCCACCCACCGCACAAAATGCCGAGCGGCAGCCCAATGTAATTGTCATGTTTGTTGATGATATGGGCTATGCGGACATCGGCCCGTTTGGTGCAACGGCTTACGAAACGCCCCACCTTGACCGTATGGCAGATGAGGGGGTCCGGTTTACAGATTTCTATGCGAGCCAACCCGTTTGCTCAGCCTCCCGCGCAGCACTCCTGACAGGCACCTATTCAAACCGTATTGGCATACACGGTGCACTCGGCCCATCGGACACCACGGGCATCCATGCAGATGAAGTTACCATGGCCGAATTGTTCAAGAGCCAGGGTTATGCTACGGCCATGTACGGTAAGTGGCACCTCGGGCACCACCCACAGTTTTTGCCTACCCGCCATGGGTTTGATGATTTTTATGGCATTCCGTATTCGAATGATATGTGGCCAAACCATCCGGAAAATCCTGAAGCCTGGCCCGATCTTCCAACCATCGAGGGCGAAGAAATAATCGGGTACAACACCGACCAGCGCCAGTTCACAACAGATTTCACCACCCGCTCTGTTTCTTTTATAGAGACATCGGTTGAGGCTGCTACGCCGTTTTTCCTTTATGTGGCACATCCGATGCCCCATGTACCGCTTTTTGTATCAGAAACCCGCGCCGGCCATAGCGGCGCCGGCCTGTATGGCGATGTAATCAAAGAAATTGACTGGTCAATCGGACAACTCCTGGATACGGTAAAAAGGCTTGGGGTAGATGAAAACACCCTCGTAATCTTTACGTCCGACAACGGACCCTGGCTCAGCTACGGCAACCACGCCGGCTCTGCTTTTCCGCTCCGGGAAGGCAAAGGCACAACCTGGGAAGGTGGTGTGCGCGTACCCTTTGTTGCCCGCTGGCCACAACAAATTCCGGCCGGCCTCGAAGTAGCCACACCAGCCATGACCATCGACCTTTTCCCAACACTTGCCACCCTCATTGACGCCCCCCTGCCAGATCACACAATTGATGGTAAACCCATCTGGTCTTTGATGAACGGAACCGACACCGTGTCACCTCAGGAAGCCTATTACTTTTATTACCACCGCAATGCATTACACGGCATGCGCAGTGGGAAATGGAAGCTACACTTTCCCCATCGGTACAGAACGATGCAAGACCGCACCCTGGGCAAAGATGGGATACCGGGCAAATACAACTATGGCGCAGAGGTAGGACTCGAACTCTTCGATCTTGAGGCTGACATCGGCGAGCAACAAAACGTTGCAGATCAATATCCAGAAGTCATCGCCAGGCTTACAGCAATGGCTGAAGCCAAGCGGGCCGAGCTTGGAGACGCCCTAACAGAAACGCCTGCTACAGGTGCACGGCAAGTGGGCATCCGCGAACCTGTTAACTAACGTGCCATGGCAATGCACTCAATTTCAACGAGTGTATCCAACGGGTTCTGTTTTACCGCAATGGTTGTGCGTGCCGGCCGATGTGTACCAAACGCAGCTGCATACACCGCATTCATACCTTCAAAATCGTCCATCGATTTAAGAAATACTGTGGTTTTCACAACATCAGAAAGCTCCAGGCCCAGGCCGCGAAGCACATGCTGAATGTTTTCGAATACGCGGCTGGTCTGGGAAGAAATGTCAGTCCCAACCAGTTGCATGGTTTCCGGATCTAACGGGGTTTGTCCAGAGCAAAAGTAGAGGTTGCCGGCTTGAACGGCGTGGCTATATGGGCCAATAGCTGCAGGGGCGCCGGCCACATTGATGGGCTTCATCATAACTTTATTTATGCTGAGTGTAACCTTTTACCGCGTTCATACGAAAAGGTAAGTGTTCTTTTTACTTTCCGATCCGAGGTACACCATGAACACCACATCTGACATTCGTGATATCCGCGACATTCGTGATATCCGCTGAAACCGACCCAGGAGCACTACTTGACCCAGTAGCAAACTCCGTTTCATCATCGAGCAGTTGCCCTTTGCGGACCGGCTAAACGCCTGGCATTTTCGCAAGGGCATTACTGTTTTAGGGAATTACGTACCAATCTAGTCCTGATCCCTTGCGCCGCAGTTAGCCTCCGCATACTCATAGCCCAGCGGCCCGGAGAGTTCACATGCCTCCCATTCCTGGACGTAGTGTCCAATCGATCCAAAAAAACCGTACCCGTTATTAATATTGGTGCCCGCTTCAGGAAACGCGAGGGTATTGGGATTGGCAGCGCCGTCTGATAAGTCCCAATTGGTATCAAGCATCGTCATCCTCAGGCCGGCACCAGTGAGGATCAGGGGCGTGTCATCCTGAATTTTCCCGGCAAGCAACGATTCTCTGATGGTTTCAAAAACGGCTGCTTGATCGGCTGAAATACTCAACTGGGTACGCCATCCTCCAGCACCAACCTGTTCTCCACGTCGGCCATAAGGGACAAAAACCCGGCGGTTAAAAAAGTCGCCACTCCACGCGTATATAGCTTCAAACGCCCAGGGGTTTAACTCGCCCTGCATCAAAATATCCTGTAAAACTTCTGAAGAGTCTGGTGAGAACTGTATCTGACCGAGATCAAAAAATGCAGAGTCTGGAATATGAGGCACCCGCGTTTCAGCCCAGGCCCGAACACCATCTGAACGGGTAACATCGAGGCGATACCGCCGGCCGGGGATCACGATAAAATCAGAGCGGAAAATATGGGCGAACGTCCCATCTTCCAGTTTTTCCAGGCCATACTCCCACTCAACAACTTCGCCAGTGCTCAAGTCCGAAATGGTAACCTCAGCATCCAGGGCTGCCTGAATATCTGATTCTTTGCGGATGACGGCCTGGTGTCGGGTTACCGGTATAACCCGAATTTTATGGCTGATTTTCTGTGAATCAATGAATCCATATACCGTAAAGTAGCGCCCTTCATTTTCGAAAGGATCAATAAAATCATCAGAGCAAGCGGTAATCAGCAGCATCACAACCATGAGCAATGCGGTACCAATACGAGATCGGGTACCGAACTCTGGGTTGGAATGCTTCTTCAGTTGAATGCTCATAATTTTGAGAAATGGCTTCCCTTAAGAAATGCAACGTACCAACATGTTACGTGCAGCACACAAATGTTTAGGTACCAATAAACTTGCCAGATTAGGCGTGACCGCTCACCGCGCGTAAGAATACACGGCAATGAGCGATACCCAAAGGCCCTCAACTAACAACCTGCGACTGATGGTGTATACCCCAATGCCCCAGATAGTTCGCACATATTCCATTCTTCCCGATACAAACCAACAGAACCCCAAAATCCATATCCATTGACAACGTTGGTCAAACTGTTAGGGTTAGCCAGGATTTCCGGGTCAAATTCGCCTTCGGGCGGATCCCAATTTTCATCGAGGACGCGCACCTGTACCCCCATTGCAGAAAGGATAACGGGGATATTGGGGTTTTCAAAATCTTGTATCCGTGACTGCTCAACGTTCTCCATCACAGGAATCTGGTCTTCAGAAATCTGCACGGTCAAATTCCATCCCCCGTTGGGGCCACGGCTGCCGCGCCTGCCGTATGGGACAAAGATCCGGCGATTAATCGGGCCAGCTGCCCAAAGATATACAGCCTGAATATCCCAGGGAGAGTCAACAGTGGGTATAAAAATCTCTTGCGTCACAATCGAGGAATCTGCCGAAAACACAACGGGCCCTTTCTCAAAAAGTGAAGCGGTATTGATCAAAGGGACTGTGGTTTCAGCATAGGCAACAACCCCGTCAGACCGTTCCACTTCAAGCCGGTACGTGGCGCCGGCTGTCACGAGAAACGTAGCGCGAAAAATATGCGCATAGGTTCCATCTTCCAGCTCCTCCAAAGAATGACGCCACGTTGTTGTTTGCCCCGATAACAAATCGATGCTGCGCACCGAAGCATCCAACTGAGACTCAGGGTTGTTCGGATTGGTGATTTTCTCTCCACGACGGGTTACTGGAATGACCCGCACTTCATGATTACGCTCAAGCGCATCGAGGAATCCATAAATTGTATAATACCGTCCGTCATTGTTAAACGGATCGATTACCGCGTCATCACAGCTGGTAACCAGACAGGCTAAAAGAAATAGTGCAATGAAGGATCGCATGTAACCTGGGGTCGGTGAAAGCTACGGGATGATAAATCCCTTTCAGATAGAACTCGTGGAGCCGGCTTTTCTCTCAAGAAGTTGCCGGAAATACACCGGACGCCAAGTATACGAAGGACGCCCCTCATTGCACACTATAATAGGCTGACTGGTAGATATTGGCGACCCACCGAACGTTTGCGGCAGGATAAAGGCATGAAGAAGAATCTCAAACATGGATTTGAATGAAGCCTGGAGAAGTTTCGAATGCCGAGCGATATGTACAATTCTGGAATTCCCAGGTAGTGACACTTAATAAATCGACACGCAGCATTCGTAAACCGACGTTCAACAATCCCTTTCTGGATAGAGGACCATGTCGGCATAACGTGAAAGAATATCTCTGCGTACCCAGCAAATCACTCGGCACTCGGCAATCGAAAATCGACATTCAAAAAGCCTTTCCGGAATACCCTTTGCATACCATATCGCACCCCCGTTTCAAGTCGATAACGGAGCCATGTATACAAAAAGACTATCCCTCATCCTGCTGTGCCTGTTTATATGCGTAGCCTGCGACAGTACCGATCTAGATGCATTGATCGAAGAGCGCGTTGAAGAACTGGAAGAACCGCCCGTAGATCCATCTTTTGCCGGCGAAGCCACACACCTGACCAACGTTGCCCGTGCGGTAAGACAACAATGCGGCAACGAGTCCTACAATGCCGTAGCTGCCCTGGGTTGGAGCGACCAATTGGCCGAAGCTGCAATGGCGCACTCACGTGACATGGCAGCACAAAACTATTTTGACCACACCAATCTGGATGGTGAGAGCCCCGGCGTACGCATTTCTCGTGCTGGCTACGTTGCACAAACGTGGGGTGAAAACATCGCTGCCGGCTATGGCTCACTCGAAGCAGTAATCGCTGGATGGATCGAAAGCCCGGGGCATTGCGCCAATATCATGAATGGCCGCTTTACCGAATTTGCTGTGGCTGTCGCAGAAAACAGTAATTCTACTTATGGCTCGTATTGGACCATGGTGCTGGCCACACCGCGGTAAACCATCACGGTGTAACTAAAGGCCGGAAAATCGTATGCTCTATACGTTCCCGAACCAATCCCGGCACAGGTAGCCGCACGGATGAAACACCAACATTGGTCTTGCCCCAAATGCCAAAACCGTGAATTCGACGTTGGCCAAATCGCCACAACAGGTGGCGGACTGAGCAAGTTCTTCAACGTACAAAACCGAAAATTCACTACGGTAACCTGCATCCGGTGCCAGTTCACTGAACTGTACAGAACGGAATCCAGCACGCTCGGCAACGTCCTCGACTTCTTTGGAAATTAGAGTGAGGAGTGAGGAGTGAGGAGTGAAAAAACGACCCTTTGAAATTCAGTGTTTCTTGGTCGGTTTTCGATATTCAATACGAACTGCCAATCTTCAAGCGCCACTCAAACCCTGTCCAGTTGTAATCTTAACATGGCAAGGATTACATTAATGGGGAACCTCCAAAACCCATTTGATACCCCGCCATGAAGACGCTACGCATCCTCTGTCTGTTTTCGCTGCTTATAGCATTCTTTTTCACCCCCAGTGCCCTTGCGCAAGATGAACCGGTTGACCGGGAATACACCTTGAGCGCCTCTATCCTGGGTTACAAAGGCATCGGCGGTGATATCGATGGCATCCGGAATCCTGTGCTGCGGGCTAATAAAGGCGAAACCGTGCGAATCATTATGATAAACGCTGAGACGCTGACGCATGACATAGTCATGGAAAAAAGCGGCGCGCGATCAGCGGCGATTGTGGAAACGGGTGCCCAGACGAGCGTCACGTTTGTTGCTGAAGAAAACGACATCTACTACTGCTCCGTCCCGGGGCATCGGCAAGCCGGCATGGAAGGCGCCTTTGAAGTCATCGACCCCAACGCGCTCCCTGTTGCGGCCCTACCAGTTGTGAAAGACGAACGGCTCCTCAATTTTGGTTTTGAAGATGGTAGTCTCGCTGACTGGACAGCAACCGGTGAAGCTTTTGGTGAAGCACCAGTGGAAGGCGACGTACTCTTGCTCAGAACCGGCGATACCCGCAGCCAGCATGAGGGCACGTTCTGGATGAGCAGTACCGAAGCCAACGGCCACCGCGCCAAAGGCTCGCTTACCTCAGAAGCCTTTACTGCGTCTCAGCCCTACGCCAGTTTCCTGGTTGGCGGTGGCGCACTTGCCGGCGCACGCGTCGAACTGGTTGATGCATCCAGCAACGAGATTTTCTTCGAGATTTCTGGTCACGATGCCCACAACCTCCGCCCCGTTGTGGTTGACCTGCGCGAGCAGCAAGACAAAGAAATATTCATCAGACTTGTTGATGAAGAAGACGGCGTATCCGGACTTCCATACATCCGCGACAATAAACTGGCCTACATTGCTTTTGACGCGTTCCAGTTGTATCCGGATCGGCCTTCGTTTACAAACGAATTCAAGGCTTCGGACATCTATATCATGCCGCCCATCCTCCACGTGCCCAATGCTGGCCTCAGCGGCGAAGAAGCTGTGGCGGCGATGGAAGTACCCGACGGCTTCAAGGTTACCCTCGCTGCAGCAGAACCCGATGTTGTTCGACCAATTGCATTCACCCTTGACGAACGCGGCCGACTCTGGGTGGTAGAAGCGCATACCTACCCCGTTCCTGCACCAGAAGGCGAAGGACGCGACCGCATCCTCATTTTTGAAGACACCAACGGCGACGGTGTACTCGACTCACGCAAAATTTTTGTCGAAAACCTGAACCTCGTCAGTGGCCTCGAACTCGGCCTGGGCGGCGTTTGGGTGGGCGCAGCACCGTACCTGCTCTTCATCCCCCGCGACGGCGACAAGCCTGCAGGTGAACCCGTCATTCACCTCGACGGCTGGGGCACCCGCGATACGCACGAAACGCTGAATAGCCTCCAGTGGGGACCCGATGGCTGGCTATACGGCAACCAGGGTGTCTTCACACCATCAAATGTGGGCGTTCCAGGCACACCCGATGAAGACCGTGTAAAACTGAACGGCGCCGTATGGCGCTATCATCCTACGCGTAAAGAATTTGAGCTGTATGCCGAAGGTACAAGCAACCCGTGGGGCATCGATTTTAACGATAACGGACACGGGTTCATCACCGCCTGTGTGATCCCGCACCTGTACCACGTAATCCCCGGCGCACGCTACCAGCGCCAGGCCTTTGATCACTTTAACCCGTACACGTACGATGACATCAAAACCCACACCAAGGACCTCCACTGGGTGGGTGACCGAGGTCCGCATGCCGGTAACCATCGGTCAGATGAAGCTGGCGGTGGCCACGCCCACGTTGGCGCAATGTTCTACCAGGGCGGTTCATGGCCGGCGGAGTACCACGACATCCTGTTCATGAGCAACATCCACGGCTACCGCGCCAACACAGAAATCATCGAGCGGAACGGTTCCGGTTATGTGGGTAGCCGCGGCGATGACTTCCTGTTTGCGCACGACTCCTGGTCGCAGATGCTCAACTACCGCTACGGCCCCGACGGATCGGTCCACGCAATCGATTGGTACGACAAAAACCAGTGCCACAGCTCCAACCCGGACGTACACGACAAAACCCTCGGCCGCATTTTCAAAATCACCCACGAAAATGATCAGTGGGTACAGGTGAACCTGGCACAAGCCGCTGAAGATGAGCTCGTACAAATGCACCTTAATAAAAACGAGTGGTACGTCCGCCAGGCCCGGTTGCAACTGATCGAACGCGGCACAAGCAAAAAAGCGCATCGGCAGCTTAAGCGAATCCTCGACCGCAACCCTGATACCAGCCGGCGCCTCCGCGCCCTCTGGACACTCTACACAACCGACGGCATCACAGACACAGAACTGATGAAGCTCCTCGACGACCGCAGCGATGTTGTCCGCGGCTGGGCAGTACAGTTGATCGCAGATGATAAAGAGGTATCGGATAACACGATGGGCAAATTCACTGAGATGGCGCACAACGACGCATCAGCAATGGTACGGCTCTACCTGGCAAGCGCAATGCAGCGTGTCGAGCCGAGCCGGCGCTGGTCCGTACTCTCCGGGCTCTACAGCAGAGCAGAAGATGCCAACGACCACAACCTTCCCCTGATGGTATGGTACGCCGCTGAGCCAATGGTTACCGTTGATATGGGCAAAGCCCTCGAACTCGCCATGACCGCCAAGCTACCCAACCTGCTCAGCTACACAGTCCGACGCATCGCCGCTGAGGATAACGAGGAGGCATTGCAGGTGCTTGCCAGATACCTGGAGGAGGCACCATCAAGAGAAGTCCAACGCGAGATTTTGAATGGGTTGAATCTGCTGGTGGGATCGACAGAGGAGTGAAAGGGCGGGAATGCCTTTGTCTTACTAGATAGTTTTGCTTCAGGTTGTGCTGGACCTGATTGAGGAGAAAATGCCGAGTGTCGAATGCCTTAGAATCAGGCACTCGGCATCCCTTACTGGGTACCGGATCAAGTCCGGCATGACGTGGAGGGGTCGCAGAACGCTAATCCACAACCACTCAATAATCAACATTCAGCACTCTTTCCCCCACAGTGCCATCCTGGTAGAGATCCTTCGCGGGGCTCTGGATCACATAGGTTAAGGATGGTGTCTTTCCTCACACATTCGAAAATCGGCATTCGACACGAACATAAGCTCGCTTATGTGACTGATGAAATAAAATCGGCATTCCTAATTATCCTCCACCAACTCCAGCCCCAAAGTCTGCCCTTTTTTCAACGCCGGCACACCTTCTTCCATCCATACCGGTGCTGGCGCACCTTTCAGGTAGTGGTCGAAGAATTGCTGCATGCGGATGGCCCAGTCGCGTTTGTTTTTGTATTGGGTCAGGCCGTGCTGTTCGCCGTTGTAGTTGAGCATCCAGACGGGCTTACCTAGCCGGCGCAGTGCCACGAAGTACTCGATGCCCTGGTACCACGGCACGGCGCCGTCGTCGTCGTTGTGCATCATGAGGAGCGGCGTGTTCACTTTGTCTGCCTGGAAAAGCGGAGAGTTGTCGATGTAGCGCATCGGGTATTCCCAGAGCGTGCCGCCGATGCGGCTTTGGGTTTGCTCGTACTGAAACATCCGGCTCATGCCCGAGGCCCAGCGGATGCCACCGTAAGCACTCGGCATATTAACCACGGGTGCGCCGGCTTCAGCAGCCTTGAAGATATCTGTTTCGGTAATCATGTAGGCAATCTGATACCCGCCCCAGCTGTGACCCTGTACGCCGACGTTGTCCGCATCTACAAAACCCTGCGCGATGAGGTTGGTCACACCCGGTACTACGGCATTCAACGCGCTTTCACCCGGGTACCCGTTCCGGTAGGGAATATCGGGGACAAACACGAGATAGCCGCGACTTGTGTAAAACGAGTAGCTGATGCTCGACCGTGCGGTTGCCGGCGGCGAATGTCGGTGCAGGTTTTGGGAGAGTTTCTCGTAGAAGTACACCATCATCGGGTACTGCTTCGAGGCATCAAAGTCTTCGGGCTTGTAGAGGATGCCCTGAAGCGGAATGCCGTCGAGCGATACCCATTCGGTGAGTTCCGCCGTGCCCCACATGTATTCGTCTTGCTGCGGGTTTGCATCGCTCACTTTCGTCATGTTCTTCAGATTCAGACTACTTGTCCAGATGTCGCCAAACTCTTCGAAGTTTTGGCGCGTGAAGATGAGCTTGTCAACGTCTCCTGCTTTGCGTGGTGTGGAAAACATCCGGTCCATCATCACGAGTTGCTGCGGATCACGGGAGCGGTTGATTTTGTCGCGGTAGAAGCCAGCGGCTTTGGTTTTCATGTTCATGGCTGAAAGCAACATGGGTGCATCCGGATCGACAGCACGCTCTTCAGCATCGACCCTTGCATACCGGAAGCGTGTATCGTTGGCACGACCATCAGCTTCGGTGAGGTTGATCGGCTCTTTTTTGCCTGATGGGTCGAGTAGCCAGATGTCGTACTTGTCGTAGATCAGGAATGCGTTGTCCCCTTCAGTCCAGCCGGCAGATCCGTAGGCGCCGGCCTCGAAGGGTCGGTCGTGGAGTTCGTCGTATACGGGATGCGGCAACGTGTGCGTCAGATTTACAGCCGCGCCGCCGGCGGTTGACTGGACGTACCAATCGGCTTCATCGCGATCCCACCAGGCAATGTATTTTGCATCAGGCGATAGTGAGGGGGTTGCGCGGACTGCTTCCTGCAACAACCGGTGGCTGCCGTCAGCTACATTTACCACATACACATCCTGCATCCGCGGCCAGGCCCAGGAAATTTCTTGTCTGTACGGCATGTTGGAGGTGCCGAGTGCAACGCCGGCGTTGCCTTCGTCACCGACGGTAACATCAGGCAGCATTTCATTTGCCAGTTGCACCACGCGTTTGTCGACAAGATGCACAACAGCGCGGTAGGTGCGCTTCTTCTCGCGTTCGAGCTGCACAATTTGCATCGGCTGGAGCAACGGATCTTTCCAGTTCCAGACATCGAGTTCAACTTCCTCTTCTTCAAGCGTTTCTTCGTCGCGTTCCGGCGCTGGCTTTGGTGCCGTTCCAAAGTAAAGCCGACTTCCGTTTTCTGAGAAAGAAACGCTGCCATGTTCACTCACCCACCAACCATCGGGTACACCGTCTGTTGTTGCATCTGCCAGATTGATGGCATCGCCGCCTGGCGTCCAATAGTACAGGGTAAAGGCCGGCTGGTCACCCTCATAATCTTCAGTATCGGCTATGAATGCCAGTTGGGTCCCTGCTTCGTCGAAGGCCAGTTTTTTGTAGTTGCCTTCACCTTCCATGATGGCAGTCACTTCACCTGAAGCGGTTTGCACAGCATAGACGCCATCTGAATCGCCATCTGTGGTAGATGTAGCAATGGCCAACCATTTACCGTCTTCTGTAAAACTGTACGCTATTGCGCTGTCGAAACGCGTTTCCTCTCCTGAGTTCAGGTTGCGAAGTACGAGGGTTGTGCCAGCGTCTTTCTCTTTCTTTTTGCTATCTGATGCTTCGCTCTCTTCCGTTTCCTCAGCTTTATCCTCTTCCTTTTCTGAAGATTTTTCGAGGTGATAGGCAATCCAGCCGCCGGCTTCCTTCGGGAGTTTGTAAGACTTTACGTTATCAGCTGTAAACGTATCGCCGTTGCCCAGATTGATGACACCAAGTCCATCTTGAGGCATTTCGTCTTTTTTCTTTTTGTCGATTTTGGCCTGCCGTACACTGTCTTTGGCCGGCTTGACCAGATACGCCGCAAACCGCGAATCAGCCGTGAACGCTGCATCAACACCACGCGCAACCTCATAGGCAGACTCCGCATCAAGCGCCTTCACGTGGAGTTGGGCGTCACCGTCTTCCGGGCTTTGAGAATACAGGACCCAATTGCCGTCATTAGAAATGGCTTGTTCGTCTATGCGATTCCAGATGTCGTACGCATCATGGTCGAGTATCTTTTTGCTTTGCTGGGCATAGAGGGTTGCAGGAAAAAGCAATAGGGCTACAACCAGCGTGAGAAGCTTGTTCATAGGATTATTTTAGTGCGTTAAGCGTTAATATACCTGGTGGGATACCGGATCAAGTCCGGCATGACGTAATAGCAATAGCATGACATTCCCCACCACGTCATTCTGAGTCCCCGAAGAATCTGGGATAGCACGGCGGGCGACCTAATGCTACCATTCAGGTAAACTACTGGATACCGGATCAAGTCCGGCATGACGTAATAGCAATAGCATGACGTAAAGGCAACGGCATGACATTCCCCACCACGTCATTCTGATGTCTATGACTTTGTCAAGTTAAAAGAAGCCTCGGATTGACCGAGACATATTCATCGATGTAGGGTTTGTTGTGCTTGAGCATACTGCAAACAATGCGTAGTAGTTGGTTGGATACGTTGTTCAGAACAAGCTTCTTTGGTTTGCCTTCAGCCAGTTTCCTGGCGTAATAATGTTTGAACTTGGCTTTG
>JBCCIM010000075.1 GCA_039111535.1 Bacteroidota bacterium
CGTCAAGAGGCGGTAGCCTTAGACACCGAATTCGTAAGAACGAAAACCCTCACTCCTCATTTAGGCCTTATCCAGCTCTATGATGGCCATCAGCTGGTACTCATTGATCCGCTCGCCCTAATTTTATTTGACTTTCTTAACAAGAATCTAATATTTTTTTACAAAAGAAAGTGTTTCCCTCACTTAGTCAGTCAGTATAAATCCTGTGTATATATTGTTGCTGGTACTAGTAAGTATTGGCTATTCTGTAAAAACCACTAAATAAACCATTACGTGTATTCGCTCCCTGAGTAATGCACGTGGGATATAACGTTCAAAACAATGAAGAACCTTTATTCTCTTTTATTGCTAGTCGCTTTTGGTCTAACAATCTCAGCTTGTGAGCAGTCCGCCTCGGAAGCAGTACCTGTCGCATCTGCTGCAATGAACAGCATTGCCAATCCAATCACCATGGATGAAGTTACTGCTGTTCAGCAAGCCTGGGGTGAAGGGATTGTTGCGATTGGCGCAGCATTCACTGAAGATGGTGATTACCGCGCACTGGCTGGAGACCATGTAAATAAATTCTACCACTTTGTAGACGGCGCAACGGTCCTCTTCAAGCCGACGCTTGCTGCTGAAGACCAGTTTCGTGGTAATTTTGAAGAAGCACTGAGCTACTTTGTTGGCACAGCAGGTTCAGAAGATAAAGGCTTTGCCATCGCACCATATACCAATGTGCGTTGGGAAAACGAAGGGACCGTGATTTCCGAAGATGGCTCAATGGCAATGGCCATGGGCAACTACTTCTTTACCGGTACCGACGGCAACGAAACCAAAGTGGAGTATTCCTTCGGATACGCCAAAGACGCAAATGGTGATCTACAGATTGTACTGCACCACAGCTCACTGCCTTATGCTCCCTAGATGCGTTGCGACAGGTTAATACATTACCCAAGCGGGGGCTCGCCATCGGCAGCCCCCGTTTTTATGCCCATCTCAAAGTGAAATGGTTCTCGAAGTGAAATGGTTTAGGAAACGGCTGTGATTGCCTGAATCCTACAAAGGTATGCGCTCGCACACAATGCTAAACAACTTGACGCAGTATCAACATGGCTTCTTTTGATGATGCCACGTTTGACTACGTGAAAACTGGTCTGTCCCTGAAAAAGTGGTTCTCCCGCAAATTTGGTGATGGACCACAACAGTAGGTGGTTATACCACAGGTGAGGCAAAAGGGCCGTCTTATGAAGACTATCGCAGTGGGTATTAGAACTTACGCATTGTTAAAATTAGACGCGCTTCCTATGCGCAGAAGTTGCTCTAAGGCCGGTTTACACCTATTTTCCTGATTATACTCACCAACCTCAGTTCCATTGATGAATCCTACCCTACACCGCCGCCTTGCCGTCGTATATGCAATTATTTTTCTCGCTGCTTCTAGTTGTACGCCAGGAACTGAGCCGAAGGCAGAAGCTGAACCCACCATGGAGTTTATGTCCATCTTTAATGGGGAAAACTTGGATGGTTGGACCCTGGATCAAATCGATGCAGACACTGTCATTCAGGCTTTCAGCATCGAGGAGGGAGATTTGATTTTGGATACGCCTGGCACAGAAGATTATGTATGGCTGACATACGACAAGGAATTGACAGATTTTGGCCTCAAGCTAAAATTTATCGCCTACCAGGATGCTGTCGGCAATTGCGGTATTCAGTTCCGGGATCAGTACGAGAACAACGTATATCCCAGGCATGGATTCGACCTGGCTTCAAACGTTCCGCAATCCACCGGCTTCATCTGGGATTTCCAGGAGCACTGGCTTCCCTTTGCCATGCAAGGCTACAAGGCAGAAAACTTCGAACCTCACCTGCCTGAAGGGTGGACATACAAATGGAGTACGGACCCTGAGCCATGGAACGATTTCGAAGTACGTGTTATTGGCTCGCGCGTCCAGACCTGGTTGAACGGAAAGCCGATCATTGACTGGGATGGTGGAGATAAGATATTGCCATCAGGGCACATAGCGATAGAAGTACACAAGGGACAAGTGTTTCGATTCAGGTTCAAAGATATCGAACTGGCGGACTTGTCAGTGTAATCATTTACGAGGCCTCTCTTTTATCGTGTAACAGGTATCATCTCATCATAGAACCAGTTCGGAAAGGGTGCCTCCGCGGCTCAATCCTGGTGCCGGTTTAAAAACTGCCGGCCCCTGTCCTGAAGCAAGGGCACGCTACCTTGATACCGAAATCGGCGGGCACGTCATGTACCTCCCGGGTGCGGCCGGCGACATCAACCAGTTTGCCGACAAAACCCCGGTGGATCAGGGCGGATTCGAAGAGGTTGGGCGCATGGGTCGTGTGTTGGCTGACGAGGTGATTCGGGGTTTGCCTGAAATGAAGTCATTGGGTGAATAGATAGATCTCGATGTAACAACAGAATCGATCTCACTTTCCCACCGAGACGACATCTACCGAGTAGAAACGACGTTTCAGGCTGAGATCAATTCAATTTTAATAGGGGAGCACGTTGCACTGAGTACATTTCCAGGAGAATTCTTCGTCGAGCACGGACTTTGGTTGAAAGCACAGAGTCCTTTCGACTATACGTTTTTCGTAGGATACACAAATGATGCAATGGCCTATTTCCAAACCATTCAAGCTGCAACGGAAGGCGGCTATGGCGCGGTCTCGGCGACGCAAGTAGAAGTGGGTGCCGGCGAACGACTTGTGAATCGAGCGTTGATTAGCCTGTTGTATCAAGGAGGAAGGATTGAGCATTGAAACGTAGCCAGACGATGGCTAATTTAGTCGAGCTACCACCATGAAATCCCACCCTCTCATGAAAGTACTCCTCACCCTCCTCCTTACATTCACACTGCTCACACCTTCTGAATCCACAGCACAGCCAGTTCAGATGAAAGCGGGCGTTGCCAAAACTGTTATCACGAACACCCAATCACGGGTGATGGTGAATGGCCGCATGTCTCAAGGCGTAAAAGAAGACATCCATGCGCGGGCACTTGTGCTTAATGACGGTGAAAAGCGCCTGGTAGTCATTACCTATGATTTGAACTGTCTCGATGTTGGTACACCGCTGCTTCGTGCGCGCCTTAAAAATGAACTGGGCATCGCCCCAGAATACCTGCTGCTGCTCGCCACACATAATCACAGCGCACCTATTCAGATTAATCGGGATAATTTCGATTACGGTCATTGGCTGGCGGATCGTATGTTCGATCTGGTAAAGGAAGCAATCGAGAATGAACGCGAAAACGTGCGGCTCGAGTTCGGCAGTGGGATGGGTTATTTCTTGTTCAGCGTAGGAAATGCACCGGTGGATTATGAGATACAGCTTCTTCGGGTGATGGAGGGTGATCATCCGATGGCAATGTTGTTTAATCACGGAGCGCATCCTGCCCAGGCAGCCTGGAATAAGATTGAAGCCGGCCATCCAGGTTATGCCATGGATGAAATAGAAGCCGCGTTTCCGGGTGTACAAGCCATGTATGCCGATGCTTCGGGAGGCAATCAGTTTGTTGAGCGTACGCCAGAATTTCAGGGGGCAGTGAGGAAAGCACTCGCAATCAGTGTCGACTCAGTGGATGTGCTGCTTGAAGCCAAGGCGCGAGAAGCCGGCCATGATCTGGCTAAGGCAGTGAAAAAGATCAATGAAGGTGAATTTGTAGATGTTACCGGTCCCCTCTCCAGTTCGATGGAGATTGTCTCTTTGCCACTGGCTCCGCCTATCTCAAAAGAGGAAGCGATAGAACTGAGCAAAAGCTATCCAACAGACGTTGGGTTTGTCGAATATCCGCATCCGCATCGAGGAACGAACTGGGTGCGAATGCTGCTTCGCTATTACGAAAAGGGGATCCCCTTTCCGAAAACGACCACCGAAATGGTGTGTACTTACGACACTTATTTGATCCACAAGCAAGATCAGGAATTTCTTGACAAGTACAAGTACAGCCTGCATAAGCCGTTTCCATGCATCTATAATGAAGTGATCGTTTCCCGAATCGGTCCTATGCCGCTGGTTGCCATGCAGGGCGAGGTCACAGCGCCCATTGGCGCACGAATTAAAGATGCCTTTAGAAAAGATCACCCCATCATGGTATTCGGCTACATGGGTGAGCATAACCTGTACATCCCAACGCGCGAGCTGGTTCGGCTGAACGCCTATCAGGCTCAAACCCTGCAAATCCAATATGCTTCACCTGTCGGCTGGGACCCGGAGGTGGAGAACGAAATGGTGAAAGCAGTAGTCAAGATCGTGGAGGAGATTCTGGAGTAGTCTGTTTTGTAATACCCCCATCAATTAGGACAGATTAATCCTGCAGAATTCCTAAACTGATGTGCTGGTGGACGAACATGCGCATCCATTTAAATATCGGCGAAGTCGAGTGTGTTGCTTTATGTGATGTAGATCAAAGCATTCTTGAACGACGGGCAAAAAATGCTGAGGAGGTTCAAGGAAAAAAAGCCGGCATTATACAAAGATTATCCACAGCTCCTTGAAGACGATAGCATCGATGCTGTTATCAGCGCGACACCCGATCATTGGCATTTTAAAACGATGGTGGATGCGGTTGAGGCTGGCAAGCATGTTTATGTGGAAAAGCCATTGGCAAATTCCATTCAAGAATGCAACATCATGGTGGACACTGTTGAGCGAACGGGCAAAAATTGTACAGGTCGGCCAATGGCAACGCAGTGCTCGCCATTATAAGTTTGCCCTGGAATATGTGCACTCAGGCAAGCTGGGCAAATTCGCCTTGTAAAGGTTTGGGCCTACCAGGACTGGATGAAACCTATCCTTGTCAAACTTGACAGTAATACACCTCCAGGAGTTGGCTACGACATGTGGTTGGGCCCTGCTCCCAAGCGCCCCTTTAATCCCAATCAATTCCATTTTAATTAACCGGTGGTTCTGGGATTACTCCGGAGGTATGCAAGTAGATTGGGGTGTTCATGAAATGGACATTGCGTTGCAGATTATGGAGGCAACGGCGCCTAAATCCATTACAGCTTCCGGAGGCAAATTAGCTTATCCTGGGGGAACTCCACTCGTCCCACTAGAGGCCTAGTTGTTCAGGTGAGGATAGCTGCCCGAGTCGTAATCTGGATTTGGCACAGGCATCTGGGCCTGTACGTCTGCTCGCCAGTCATGAAGCAGTGACAATAATTCTGCAGCTTTTTCAGGCTCGGCCAAAGCCAGGTTATTTTGTTCACCGATATCCTCGCGCAGGTTAAACAGTTGAACCGTGTTGTTCTCGTAGTATTCCAACAACTTGTAATCCCCTGATCTTACGCCACCGCCTGGGCTTTGCATGCCGTGGTTACTATACTGAGGGAAATGCCAGTAAATAGGATCTCTGTCAACAGTTTCTCCCTTGAGCGAGGGTACAAAGCTGACACCGTCTACTGCCTGAACGGGCATCTGCGGCAAACCAGCCAACTCCAATAAAGAAGGATAAAAATCCGTACTCATCACGAGGGTTTCGCTTTCAGACCCGGCCTTTGCGCCGGCAGGCCACTTCACAACCATGGGTACACGAACGCCCCCTTCGTAGAGCCATCCTTTTGCACCACGCAGGGGCAAGTTTGATGTGGCGTAAGCGAGGTCGAGCTTGTCAGATTCCACAACACGGGTTGCCCAGCCCACGTTGGCGCCAGACATCCCACCGTTGTCTGAAAAGAAAACAATGATCGTATTATCGGATAAACCCTGTGCTTCGAGTGTGTCCATGATCCGCCCCAGGCTTTCATCCATCGATTCAACCATGGCAGCAAAATGGATGTTATCCTGGTGCTGCTTGATTTTGAATGTACGCTGCGGTAGCACTTTGTGCCCTTCATGGGACGGTTGCTCGATGAGCTCAGCTAGCTCCGCTCTTGACAGCGGATTTGCATCGTCTGGATTGCCTTCCAGAATGAAGTCCGGCCCCTCGGGCATATCCTGTTGCGCCATTTTTTGCCGGTACTTTTCTACCAGATCAGGCCGGCCATGGATAGGATCGTGTACGGCAAAATGTGACATGTGCAGGAAAAACGGCTGGTCTTTGTTCGATTCGATATACGCAACAGCAACATCTGTGAGTCGATCGGTAAGATACTGACCAGGTTCGTCGTCAAGTCCATCTAACTCGAAGGGTGCATAATAGCCGGCTTTGGGCCATCCTTTATTCCAGTCAGGCACCTGCATGTCAAACCCCTGCTCCAATGGACCGTAAGGATCTTCGCCCAGGTGCCATTTGCCGATGTGTCCGGTTTGATAGCCATGCTGTTTAAAGGCTTCAGCCAGCGTTATTTCTTCTAGCGGTAGATGCGGAAGGTATTCGGGTTTTCTCAGCTGCTCAAAGGCATAACTTTGCCGGCCTTGAAGCCAGTCCGTAAGATGCAGACGGGCGGGATACTTGCCTGTCATAATGCTGGCACGGGTCGGAGAACATACATGGGAAGCCGCATAAGCCTGCGTAAACTTAACACCCTCAGCTGTGAGCCGATCTATGTTTGGCGTCTCATAAAAAGTACTTCCAAAACTGCCCACATCTCGCCACCCCAGATCATCTACCAGGAAAAATACAATGTTGGGCGGTTCGGCTGGCGGCGTTGAGCAGGACAAAAGCAGCACATGCGAAACGAGCACGATCAAGCACTTTGCGAAGTAATTTTTCATAGGTATTCTTTGTATTTCGATGTATCGTTCCGCTTCCTGTTTATTCAGCCAGGAATTGCACGGCGCATTCCACGTCGGCTCATGACCTGATTAGATAACTCAGTTTCAGGAAAAAACCATCATTCAGGCGCTCAAGCTGCCGAAATCTGAAAGAAGCGGGTTCAGTCATCGAGCTTCCATACCCAAAAAATGCCACCGTACCTGGCGTGGGGCGATAAGAAATCAGCCAGTCAACCCTGAAATCATTACTGGTTCTCCGTACGGATCGCACAAAATCGCCTGTACCCGGATCGAAGAACAGAATCGGGTCACCGTTATTCAGGGCATCTCGCGAGGCATCCAAAAGAAAGGCTTGATACTCTGCCACCAGACGAATAAACAAGGCGCGTGTCAATTGGTACTCCACTTTGAACCGGGGAATCATGCGCCTGAATGACGTACTGCCATCACTTTGTCGAAAGTACTGTTGATGGGTATAGTCAATATCAAACCGAAGTTTTTGTGTAGGGCGCCAGTCCATGTTCAAAAAGATGAGCATCGTGCTTTTGGTCTGCGTCCATTCGAAAAAGTCGGTATCGGGGCCAATAACAAACAGGATATTGCCGCCAAATTTCTGGAAGCGTGGCGTGGCAAAGGTAAACAGAAAATCAAGATTGGGTATCCGGTTCTGTCCTACAAACTTCACGGTATCTACAGCAACCCCATTTTCCTGTCGCTCTACGTAATGGTTGGTAAATAGGGACTCATCAAATCGAAATGACTCGCGCAAAACAGAGTGCGAAAATGACCAGCCTCCCCGAAAGCGCCATCCACTGTTTAAATGGAGCCGGGCATCATCGGGTAACTTGGCCTCGGTAAACCGCCTGTACTTCCAGATCCCGTCGAGCGAAACACTGCCGGTCCAGGTTTCAACCAGCCCGCCTTCCTCACCGTAGATCGTGTAGCGCGGGGTAAAATTGGCGCGGGCAATGGCAGTCCTCCCAAGAAAACCACTTTGTGCCTGAAAGTCCGGGTGGTAACCGCGCGCAGAAAGGTTAAAGCCAAAAGCCCGGCCGTTGCGATCAAATCGCATGGCCCACATGGGGGCTGACCGGGATTCCCCGCCGCTTTTTGTTACGCTGGCACCGCCTTGCAACGTCAGGTCATACAATTTACCAATGACAACGCGCCCGTCTGCGGCAACCACACGGTTAAAATCACTGCCCACAATTTTGTCCGTGTAAACAAGGCCCAAGGTAGATTGTCTGGACAGGTCCTGGCGTAGCCTCAGGATGTTAAAAAAGGGTGTATCGCCCGTGGGTGATACAGATTGTGCGTCTGCCGCAGAAAGAAAAGCGACGTTGGTGTTTTTAATTTTGCCCGTGACCTTTGCAGCACCAACCGGCTGCACCATGCGCCGGGTATAAACCAACCGCGTTGGTGATGAAAACAGCTCAATGCCATCGAGGAAAAACGGCCGTTTCTCCGTAATGAAAATCTCTTCGCGCGGGTCGTATTGAATGCGCGCAGCATCCGCTTCTATCTGCGAGAAATCAGGATTGGCCGTAGCGTTTAAGGTTAGGTTGTTTGTAATCCCCCACCGAACGGTCCCTCCTACTTCAACGCGCTGCCCGGTGTATTGCCACTTGTCTACATCAGGGCTGCCTACGACGCCATACGTTGTCTCGGGTGTTACATCCAGTACCAGTCCGCGGCGTAACCCCTGCAAGCCTTCGAGTTTGCCGCTCTGCCCAAGAAAAGAAGCGTTGTCTTTGAGCACTTGCGTCCAGGTATCCACGTAGCCTGAATGCTGAACTTTCCGAATAACATTAAATCCCCAGGTCTGGACTTCATCTGGCTGGTAGCGGAGGCTTTTAAACGGGACCCTGACTTCTACCTCATATCCTTTATCAGTGACCCTGCCTTTAGATTCATACACATAGTCGGGGCTCAAATCAAGGGTAAAGGTTGTCGACCCACTTGCTTGTAAAAGGCTTGTACGTTGTGCCGCATCACGCAGCGTGCCGTCAGCCTGGACACCAAGCGGGTTTACGGAAAAAACGTAGGTTTGCCGCTGGTCATTGAACGTGTCAACCAACAGCCTGACGTAATCATCTCCTTCAATTTTATCCCGGTCAGCGAGCGTGGCGCGGACGGCACCCGGGGGGGCATAGGCGCGGATGCCAAAATAGATTGCATAGGGAGAGTACCAGACAAGTACCGTGGTGGAATCTTCTGCCGGCCGGCCATCTGCAGGCAAGTACTGTGAGAACCCGGAAACACGGCCCGCGCTTTGCCACTCAGCTTCACTTAATACACCATCAACATTAACATCGCCTTCCATCCGAGGCACTGTTAATGATTGAGATAGCACAGGAATACACGTAAACAGGCAAAGCCCTGTACACAACAAGGATTTAACAAAAAGCAATCTCATCACATATGTAGAGCCTTAATCAATAATCTATTTGTTAAAAGAGAGAATAAGAGAATCCACAAAAAAAAGCATGATTTCATGCTTCGAAGCCTGCCGGCATGCTCAATCGCAAATGCCAGTCAAAGAGAAATGCAACACACACCGGCGGATGCCAATCCGTAGATGAAGGAGCAACCGAATCGCTATTTGCGGGCAGTATTGAGCTAGATCAGTGCGAAAGAAATCCTAATTACCTATTATCGATGCAGTTATTACATATATGCTTCTCCCACCATTGTTATGCAATATGTAAGTAGCGCCGGGTTTTTTCTGGCAACATTGCGCTCATAGTATACCATCAATACAACCAATCTCATGATGTCCCATACGCTTAAAACAATTGCATTTGTATGCACCGCTGCCTGCTTGATGTCTTGTAGTAGTCAGACCGACGAGGTACAATTATTTAACGGGACCTCTCTGGACGGTTGGGAAGGCTCGGACACCGCCTTCCGGGTTGAGCAAGCAGCGATTGTGGGCGGGTCTTTGGAAGAAGCGTTGCCAGAAACCAGATACCTGTGTTCGTTGGAGGAATTTGACAATTACAATCTGACCCTGTCTGCTAAATTTGAGACTGAAGACCTTGGCGTGAATGGCGGGATAAGCTTCAGAGCGCAACGCGTACCCGACTACTATGAAGTGATGGGCTATCAGGCCGACGTAGGTTTTTTACCAAGTAACGTAGTGCCTACCTTTTCTGATGCCATGCCTGCAGATACAACCGGCCTCTACCCTATTTGGGGCAGCCTGGTTGACGAAAATCGAGTTGATACATCCCGGTATCCAAACCCTGACATCTTTCCTGTTATCATCCTCAATGTGGCAGATCAAGCGCAGGTTGAAGGACTCATTGAGCCCAGGGATTGGAATGAGGTCAGTGTCACTGCCAACGGTCCGGCGATTGAAATACAAATCAATGGCGTGACAACAACCGAATTTATGGAGGATACGGATGTTGACACCAGCGGTAAAATATGCTTACAGGCACACGCCGGCGGCCCTTATGAAGTCTGGTACAAAGACATTGTCCTAACGCCATTAGGGGAATAATCCGAAACTGCAGACGGGTTGGTATGAGGATCAGACGTTTACGTTTACAGGCTCAGTGTTAGGCGCGATCTTGGAAATTGCCAGTGTTGAATTCGATGATGGCGGTATACTTGGCCGGCTTAATGTCTAGCGTGAGGAAGGATCACTGCGGATATGCTGATTCAATACCACGTTTGATCTGTTGTGTTGATCAAGCTGAATGAATCTGCAACAACCTCAACACGTAGTGCTACGGGGTTTTCTACATAAGGTCCATTCTTCTTATCAGTCCACCCAGGTGGGCTGTGTACAGTATGACCAAAGTGTTGACAACCAGCAATACCATTAAAAAGCTAGAAATTTTATGATCGGGTTTCTCTTCTTGCAGAATACTCGCCCATCCCATAACGCCCAATAGGCCTGTTATAACCTGGATTACCATCGCCACCCTGCCCCAAAATGCATGATCTTCTACCTGATCTTGTGGGAAATCATTTAATATCTGCTTGGTCCAATCTGCAGCCTCCGGCCCCGTATAGTACGCGACGCCTGTAATCGCTGCCAAAAAAATCAAGCCACTAAACGTACCTTTCCAGGGCTTCCCATCCATAGGTGCGCGCCTGTAAACGAAAACCCGATACGCCATCCAGGGGGTTCCAAGAACGGCAATATGCACAATAACGATATGTATCCAATTGGCTAACAATCTAGGGGCGTATTATACGCAATACACTGGGGATCCTTACATACGTTAAGAATCTTTTTCAGCGCCGGTTCTAATTGCTTCTTTCGGGTCTATCCCCTGATCCACTTTATCATAATCCAAGGTGGACCCTCCTAAACTATGCGGAATCAAATAGACTACAATCATTACGATAGCGGCCAGTGACACGGACGACCGGCTAATCGTTTCTTTCTTTTTACGCTTAAAGCCAATGATGGTCAACGCAAATGCCCAGGCGAGCCACATGATGAGCATTTTATTGTCCGTAAAATCACCGCCATATGGAAATCCTGTCCAATATTCGCCAAAGGCACTTTTCTGAACCAATGGGCCTAAAATCATGCCACCAATAGTCATTGCAGAGAAAGCAGCTAGCGTCCATTTTCGCATCCTGCCATCATCGATGATGGCACTTAAGCCGGCCCGAACTCCAAACACGATTGCGAGAATCATCATCAACACATGGGGTACGAGAATGTAGTCAGAAACGGGATCTTTATATCGCAATACAATCTTATCCGCCCTGTTTTCAGGAATAGTAAATGCCTGGCCATCTATGCTGCCAGTAATAAAATACTCCATTTTCCCAGCAGCCGGCTGCACAGGTAATTGCGCAATAAACTGATTGTTCTGATCCAGGTAAAAGGCCTTTGTTGTTACGGAATCTTTGGTCTGGTAGCGTTTAAAATGTAATGTCGCTGAGTACCCAGCATCATTCACGTAGGGCAACTCGATTTTTGCCCCTTCCGTTGTTTCCTGAGAACGAAGTAGCTCATATTTATGGTTTTCTCCTGCATGCGCTATCTGTCCTTTATACTCATATGTCGGTCCAGTACTCCTTTGATATACCATTGCAGCCAGGGCCAAAAGGACTGCCAAAGCCCAAACGGCTATATTCTTTATCATTTTTCTGTTGTTTAACTGGTAATTTTTGAACCCACACCATTGCAGGCTTACGCCAACGAAGGATCTCCGCTTGTGAAGATGCAAGCGGCCCTGGCATCAACGGGCAGAAACACGCAGAGCAACACGAGCGCAACCAAGCGCCTCGATCTATGAAGTACCACCCTCCGATTCAGGGTATAAAATTCCCTGGCACGTTGCGCCCCTAAAACCATAGGATAATCAAACAAGAAATACATTGCTGCGGAAAACAACGTTTTTAATGTTCTTTTTAGTCTGATGCTTTGCAAGCGTCACAACCATCAGGTATAGTAATCGATCATATTTGCAACCGTCCAGGCAAGTGCGGCTAAAAGTTGCAAACAATCTCCCAATTCGAACGAACCATAAGCGATAATAGAAGCGAACCAGGATAAACTGGCAATCAGCTGGCATACCCGTTGTATGCTCATTTTTTTCTTTTTGTCATCCTGAACCAATTCTTCCTGCATTAGCAAACACACTCCTCGCCACAACAGCTCAAATCATCCAGATATAGGCCTTCACTACGATACTGCTCAAGTAGCGTAGTATCCAAACCCAGTTGTGATCCAATAGCATGCGCCACAACCCCAAATCGCTGCCTGTATTTGTAGATAAAACAGAATATGAGATCGTCGTGACGAACCTGTGGGCCTACTAAAAACAGTCCAGCTGTTTTGGTTGATTCATCTTGATCATTAAGAATACAATACGCTTTCTGTTTGTGCCAATGAAACAGTTCTTTAACGAGGACCAAACTACTTGAAAACCCTGTAGCCAATATCGGCCTGGTTGCGCTTCGGAAAGGGGTTGCTTCACCCTCGACAAATATCAAATAGGTATCCTCTTCAAACCTGACTTCCTTTACCGCCGCCTCCCCCTTCAGCTCAATACAGTTATACAACATTTCATCCTGCAGCCTTTCCACCGTAAAAGGTGACAGCGTTTCGCTTGGATCACTTGTGCTTTTATTCCAGGTCCTCTCTCGAGCAAACACATGAACCGTCTTTTCTTTTCGACTCAATTGTATGGCTGCATCGATTCCACTTTCATATCCCCCGATAATGCAGAACCTATCGCCTTCCAGGTTTTCCCAACTTTCCACCTGGCTATTATGCAAACACAGTTCAGCCCCCGGGATAGCGTTCAGATTCGGATACTGAAATTCACCAGCCGCCCAAACGACAAAGCGAGACATTATCGGGTCTCCATCAGCAAGGTGGACCTCAAAAGAACCTTCAGCAGGAATCACTTTTTCCACATTCGTGTGCTCCGTCACCGGCAACTCAAAATGGTCGCATACTGCTTTTAGGTAATCAGCATATTCCTTCCCGGTTGGATGCTCCTTTCGGAGCATGTATGCAGGTGAGGTGCCCGATACAACGGCGTTAAGGTCAAGGTGACCAAAAAAATTTGTTGTAAACGATGGCGTAATGAATTTCATTTCTTTCGGCCACTTACTGAACGTTGCCCCAATCTCTTCTCTTTCAAGAATCGTCATCCGTTCTACCCCCAATTCTTTAAGCATAGCTGCAACACCAATCCCTGCAGGGCCGGCGCCAACTATCACAACGTCATATTTTCTCATTCTTGACTTACGGATTTACGGATTATCGAATTTTACCAGTAAGCACGACTTGTTAAAAACAGCGTGGCCAATCTGTGTCGCCAGCGGATTTATCTCAAATAACCAGTACGAGAACACAGTAGATGCCTGCGCGCGTTACGCACAAAGTCTTCCAAAACGCAACCCAAAATACGATAGTGTGTATGATAATACACACGGGCGCAACTAGCAATCAAAATCAATACCCGTGCCACGCTCGCCGCTCATTAACTAACTATTGCACGGATAGCAGTATACGTAAAAGGCCTTCACATACAGCGTGATGACCAGCCATAGTTTTTTTATTAATCACGTTTCGATTACGTCAGTGTTAAACCATCCCCAAGCCCCTCCCACCTCCGTACCTCCTTCCCATCTCAAAGGGGCAAACCATTATAACTTTGGAGAAGCCATATTTGGTAAGTGCGCACAGGCTATAGAAAGCTTCTTTGAGCGCGAGGGGCGATTAGAAAACACATCCGATGTATCGCTCGCAAAACAAATCCGAGCATATGTTTATAACCATGACAGCAGAAAAAAATATGTTGCTACTGCAACGGACTACCTCAAAAAGAAACAGCCTGACCTGGGTGTCGATTATGATGTAATTTTAGTCGGCGCCGGCATCCACGCGGCGATTTTTCTTTATACCCTCAGAAAGAAAAACCCGACGCTAAGGGTGCTAATTGTCGAAAAAAGTGGCGCCATATGTGCAACGTTTTTCAGATTAGGCGATGCGCTTGTTTTAAACTCACCAACCTTTTCAAAAGTAGGGCTTAACGCGAATGTATTTGAAGGCCACTTTATTCAAGTGAGTGATTTTGATGAGCTCGTTGAAAAGCCATTTCCGACCGCCAAACATCTGTATGAACTCGCAACGATGGCACTTTTTCATGCAGACGCAGACATCCTATTTGACTTTGAAGTAGAAGATGTAAAAAAAGTTCATGGTGGCTATTCTGTTTCGTCTAAAAACAAAATTGTGAACGCCGGCAGCATAGTCATCTCAAATGGTATGGGGGATCCAAACAAAGCTTCGTTCAAAAAAGATAAGTGGTCTAAAAAGACTATTAACGCGGATGACTTTATTTCCTCCTGCTATGCAGACGAGCAGTTTGAGAATTGCATTAAAGGCAAAAGAATTGCCGTGGTCGGTGACGGCGATACTGCTAATTGCGTGATGGAATATCTTCTACCGTTGGTCTACCCCAATGCAAACTACGGTTTTTATCGGGACGCTCCTTTCTTGCCCGAACATGTGTATTGGATAGGACAGCGTGCGAAAAATGTTCAAGATTTTGGACTTAAAAACAAGCACAGATATTGCCATTCAGGTGGTCTCGTTGAGTTTTTTTGGCATGGAGAAGTTCCTTTTGATTTACCTGCAGACCTCTGGAGAGAGACCAAGGCGCGAATTACGTGTGTACCCGAAAAACTGGTATCGCTTGCGCATAAAGCAGATCTGTTAGCATTGACGACAGAAATGACATGCCTCGAAGTTGATTTGGTAATTGACTGTACCGGGCGTGCTAACGCCTTGAGTGAGACCCTCTTGTTGAACAACTATGCATTCCTAAAAGGGAATGTGGTGTTTTATGGTGGTCACTGGGACGAGGATCTAGATCAGTTTGTCATCTCTCCTGTATCGCATACTGCGCGGAAGATCGCCTGCCAACTAATAGATGAGCGTATATTTCTGATTGGCAGTGCGTGTCCCCCACAAGAATTGATTGACGACAAGGAGGCCATGGATGGCGCACTAAAACACCTGGAGCACCGAACAAGCCTCACAAATAGCAAATGGTCACTGGAGCATACGCTCCCCCGTTCTGCTGCGTTTGCCAACATGTTTGCTGATACCCTGACGGATTCTCCTTGCGTAAGTGAACGGCGCGCATCAAGCGAGTCGTGACCCCAGATCCAACCTCTATGACGCCAGTTGCAACATCCAGCATTGATTTGAACGAAACAACGAACAATCGAGATGGCAAATGAACTTGATCCCCTCAGTTTGAGCCCAGAACAAGTGGCGCAACAATTGAGACGCCCCGAGGGAGAAATAGGCGTGCAAATGGGGCACCAAATGAACAAAGGAAACAAGCACATCTGCTTGAATGCATACCTGGCGTTACATCCCAGACCGGGAAGCAAGGTGTTAGAAATTGGCATGGGCAATGGCTATTTCGTAAAAGACTTGATGTATCTAGCTGATGACCTGCGTTACGCCGGCATCGATTATTCCCAGACGATGGTCGACGCAGCGCTCGAAATTAACAAGGACCTGATTGATAAAGGCAAAGCATCGTTTGTACATGCTTCAATCGCAGACCTTCCTTTTGATGATGCAACATTTGACTACATAACAACCACGAATACCCTATACTTCTGGCCTGATCCAGTCAAGGACCTCGCCGAGTTGCGCCGGGTCATGAAGCCGACAGGCAAACTCGTGATTGGCTATCGATCGCGTGCCTTTCTAGATCAGGTAGAGCTGGCAAAATATGGATTCAGCAAGTTCGACAAAGAGGACGTAGAGGACTTGCTTAACGGAGCTCGATTTAGACAAGTACGCACAACTGTGGTCAAAGAACCTGATCCCGTAAAACTGGATGGCAAACAAATTGCGCTCGAAGGGCTATTTACGGAAGGCATCAAGTGAAGTTGAACAGGTTAGTTGGGGATGTGCTTCCGATAAAAAACGCGTTCTTGCCTCAGACTACTTTAACAGCGTCATTTTTCCGGTAACGATTGAGGTTTGCTGTACGCCGCGGGCAAAGACACGGTATAGATAAATTCCCGACGTGAGCCCGCTGGCATCCAGTAATATCGATTGATTCTCTCCTGCACCAAATGTCTGCCCGGAGCTCGTGATTACCTGGTGTCCTAATAAGTCGAATACGGCAATCTACACAGTCGCTGCTTCGCGCAAGTCGAATACAACCGTCGTGGTTGGATTAAAAGGTTCAGGATAATGTCCGCGCAGCGTAAACGCACCTGGTAGCGATTCTTCTGTATCGCTGGAGGTGCCTGTAGAATTTTGGGTGCCTGTAGAATTTTGGGTGCCTGCTGATGGACTGGCGGCCGCCCAATTGTCTACTAAGGCGCCCCCGTTTTCGAAGAATGAAAGGGACTCGCCTGACGGCGCTGCTGCCACAAATGCACCAATTTCCCACACACCTGCTGCTGGCTCGCGCTGATGCGCTGCACTCCCGTACTGCATGTAATCAACCTTATCCGCAGCATCAAAGTATTGACTTGATCCCGCCCTTCAACTCGAACAGCGCCAGCACTTGCTCGTCCGTTAGCGGCTTATTGAAAATCGACAACTCATCCATTACCCCACGAAAACCCAATCCCAGGAAAATCTTGGAATTGTCCAGTGTCCAGGTAAAGGGATCATCAATATCGCTTACTTCACCCATCTTTTCGCCATCCAGGTAAAGCGTCGCCAGACTGTTGGTGGTACCCAAGCCATCATAGCTGATGAGCACATGGGTCCATTCCGCACGGGAAAAAGGATACTGCCCAA
This sequence comes from Bacteroidota bacterium, assembly GCA_039111535.1. Taxonomy (NCBI): domain Bacteria; kingdom Pseudomonadati; phylum Bacteroidota; species Bacteroidota bacterium. The sequence continues at coordinate 16,932 of JBCCIM010000075.1, forward strand.
CATTTAGGATCCGTTTTTCAAACACCTCTCGTACGGGTGTATGCACCGTGTCCTGTGTCCAGGCGCTTCGATCCCCTATCACGCCCAATCTAAAATCAGTAGGATCTGCATCGGTGAAGTCCACCCAAATCGAGGCGTCATTAAAATCGGTATCCGTGATTTGAATTGGATCTGTATATCCATCGATATCCGCGGCAGGGTCAACGCTTAGCCAAAAAGAAATGGTGCCAGACCAGTTTTCTGGATTGTAGACGATGTTGTCTTTGCCATTATAAAAAAGGACGGGCCCACTTTTATCACCAAAGGCAAATGCATCACCCGTTAAGCCACCTCCTTCAACAAGTTGATGGTTGGCGTTGTGCATACCAACGCGCACGCTATCCAGACTTCTTCTTCCATTGGCATAGGTAGCAATAGCTGTGTACATCTCCCCGTCTCCCCTCGCAAAATCAGCCGATGTACCGTTATCAAAAGAAACGTAAAACGTCAGGGCGTCTTTTAAATCAGGAAATGTATTGGGCTGGCAAGCGGAAAGCAGCAGACATACGCCCGCTACCAGGACCGGCAGGGTTTTCATGTTTTGCCTGTTGTTGGATGGATCAAATCTAGTGCGTTCAAAAAGTAGCTGATATAGGCCAATCAGGTCTAATAGGTATATAGCTATGCCCCTATATAATGTAATATACAAACACCCGCCTTATATTACATAGGTTAAAAGCTATATCCCTATGTTGATTAGATTAAAAGCCATTTCCAACGAAAACCGCCTGCAGATTTTGCGCTGGCTTACGGATCCGGTAGCTAACTTCCCCCCACAGGAAGCAGGTGACCTGGTCAAGGATGGCGTATGCGTGATCAGTATTGCAGAGAAGCTTGGGGTTTCCCAACCAACTGCCAGTGAGCACCTCAAAGTGCTGGCAAATGCCGGGTTGGTGACCGGCAAGAAGGTCAAACAATGGACCTTTTACAGGCGCAATGAAGCAGCAATTACTGCTTTCAAAGACGAAATACGGGGCAGCCTGTAATTTCGCAGCAGCCCCCCATTAGGCCAGCCTATCAAAACATCACGCGGGGTCCTGGTAAGCGTTAATACACGCAAGGAGGATGGTACGAGATATAGCACTAGGGGATCTGTACACCTCATGGGTTATACGCGTGCATGAACACTACATGGTCTTGCATTGCAACCGTAACAACCTAAACCTTGAGGTTGCTTATGTCTCCGATGAACCGACGTTCGTTTTTAATATTAATTATACCCGCGGCTGCCACCGGTTGTGTCAGTACTGGCAATCAAGGTAAGTCCCCTGCTCAGAAAGAAGAGTCCCCTTCAGAGCGTACCGCGACCTCAAAAGAGGATCAGCCCAATTCCCCTGAAGAAACAAATCAGGTACAATCAGACGGCAGCGAGCAGCTCGATCGTGCGCGTGAGCGGCACCAGTCCTTCCTGCGCCGAAGGCGGAAAGCGCGGCAACTTCAACTCAAAAAAGCCCGCGAAAGACGACAGGAGGCCGCTCGCAAGCGCCGGCGCCGACTCAAGGCTGCGCGAGACCGCCGGCGCAATCGCAGATGCTAGCGCATAAATACAGATGCTTAGGTCGTGTAGACAATCAACTTGAAAAGACTGTTTTTGCTCAGATTGCGTCTCTCTGCGTTCTTTTCCTCACATGATGCGCTGCATCACGTCTCGAAAAACGCCTTGATAGCCACAATCTGCATCAAAAACATTGATTTCCCTGCTAATTGTCTACACGACCTAGTAAGCGGGAAATGGACCGTTGTGAGGAAATTTCTCAACAGTCGCTAACTTACCTCGTAAGGTTGAACAGCTGTTTTAAAGTAATCTGCCCGCTCAAACGTCTACCTGGTCATGGAGAGCTACTTAGATGATGACTTTTCTGAATTCATGGAGGCGTTTGACCAGACGCTGCAGCGGTTTGTACGGCCGAAGGTATCAGCTGACGAGGCCGCGCAGGACATTGTGCAGGACGTCTGGTTCGGATTCTTTCGTGCCCTCGACCGGGGTGCAATTATAGAAGACCCGGAAGCCTGGCTGTATCGATCTGCCCGCAACCGGGTGATTGATGCGTATCGAAAAATCCAGCCGGCCGGCCTGAATGAAGAGGAGTTTGAGCTATTCGAAGACGACGAGTCACCCGAAGACGACCTGTATCAGAAAGAATTCTTCGACCAGCTAGAAGCTGCGCTCGATGAATTGCCCGACAAGCAGCGCATTGTATTTATGCGTAACGAAATCGACGGGGTGACCCTGCGGGAAATTGCCGAAGAGGAAAACGAAAACCTGAAGACTATCATCTCACGCAAACGGTACGCCGTAACCCGCTTGCGAGCTGCCCTGGGCGATTATTACGAAGAATTTTTGGGAGAATAAAGTAATTCTGCGGCTCGTCCGTCTACCTGGACAAATAACAAAAGAATCAAACACTGAAGCAGCATGCGACATAGAGGTAAACACTGGAAACGACACGGCCTCGAAGGCTGGGAGCGCAAATTAAAAATGGCTCGGGGCAGCTGGGGATACCGCCGGCCCAAACACAACATCCCCGTCAACATCATCGAACACGATGATCACATCGAGGTGCACGTACACGCCTTAACCTACGATCCGGACAACATCGACGTGACGGTGACAGACGGCGTGCTTTATATCTCCGGCACCCGCGAGCCGGAAGTAGACAAACCAAATTTCCTCGTGCAGGAATACCCGATCAAGTCGTTTGAGCGTTCGTTTGAACTTGGCAGTCACCTAAACCTTGAGAACATCCAGGCCAGGATGAAAGAAGGCGTGCTTATCGTTACGATTGCAAAGGACGAGAAAGCCAGTGGGCCGGATAAAACGATTAAAATTGAGTAAGGAAACAGTACCTCGGATAGATTACAGGCTGAACCTCATCGCGAGGTTCAGCCTGTTTTTTTTGGCAGCGTTTAGTTTGTTGCTATTTTTCACTTTCACGCATTCGGCAGCATGATGGTAAAGGTAGCGCCTTGGCCCTCTTCACTCTCACACGTTAAATCCCCGCCGTGCCCCTCAACTACAATTTCGTGGCTCAGACTTAGCCCAAGTCCCGTGCCGGCACCCGAGGGCTTTGTTGTAAAAAAGGGGTCGAAGATTTTTGCACGTACGTCTTCCGGAATGCCTGAGCCGTTGTCCTGTACCCAAACGGCAACATTCTTCCCGTTTATTCGCGAGCCAACCGTCATCTGGGGTTCATACCCCTCCTCTCCTGTTTGCGCCCGTTCGTGGACCGCGTAAAAAGCGTTGGTCACGATGTTTAGAATGACACGGCCAATCTCCTCTTGCACAACCTCTACTTCTCCTATCTGTTCATCGTATGCACGACGGATGTTGACTTTGAAACTGGGCGTACTGGCGCGCATCCCGTGATATCCCAATTTGACGTACTCTTCTACCAGTGCATTCAGGTCTACAGCGCTCCGTTCCGCACGGCCTCTACGGGCGTGCTGCATCATGCTTAGCACAATGCGGTCAGCCCGCTTTCCATGCTCGTTGATCTTGGCAGCGTTGAAGGTCAGATCGTCTATTAGATCCTGAATGTCAGGCATTACATCAGCAACGGGTTGTTTGCTGTTATCTGATAACTCTTGCTTCAAGTCATCCGCTATATCAATAGAGAGTTGGCTGAAGTTGTTAATGAAATTCAGCGGGTTTTTGAGTTCATGGGCGATGCCGGCAGTAAGCTGACTCAACGAAGCCATTTTCTCTTTTAACAGCAGCTGCTGTTGGGTGTCGCGTAACTGCTGTAACGCCTGTTCCAGATCCTGATTCTTGACGTGCAGGTCTGCCTGTTGCTTCTCCAGCGACCGGGCCATAGAGCTAAACGAATGCGTAAGCGTCCCGATCTCATCTTTAGAGACGCTCGTGACGTGTACATTGAAATTACCGTCAGCCACTTTGCGCGCGGCGTTAACAAGTTGGCGCACCGGTACAATAACCAATCGCGCCAGCCAGCCGGCAATGATGCCCGAAATCAAAATCGTGAAGATGAGCAAGACAATGATCCGGTTGCGCGTGCCCGTGAACGTGGTTTCTGCACGCTGGGCAGCTTCAGCAGCACGCGCTTCATTGAGATGCACCAGGCCGGCCAGGTCTGCGCTGAGCTCGCCAAACACCTCCCCGGCATCTCCATTCAGCAGTGCCAAAGCGTCTTCGTTATCGAGGTCAAGATAGGTCAACGAATGATCGAGGTACACGTCCCACAACGAATCGAGCCGGGCAGTAAGGCGGTTCTCTCTTTCCGAAAAGGGGTCCTCTTGCGCAGCCGTTTCTAATAATTCTGCATATACATCCCGATCCACATCGATGTTATCGATCAACACCAACATCGTATCGATGTATACCTGCTTCTGCGTTGTTTGCGGCGCAAAAGCGTGTTGCAATTGCACGGTGCGCAAAGCCGAAGCATTGAGATGAAAACGAGAGCTGAGCACCACGCGCTGCAGCCAGATCTCGTTGGTGTCATCGATCTCCGTACGCAGGGCTGCCATCTGAAAAATGGCAAACACGCTTACCGCAGCCATGAACAGGAGTACGATGCCAAACCCCAGGCTTTGTTTGGTCCCTAACTTTAAATCTCGAACGGTCATGGGCATAGCTACCCGTCCCCATGGTCTATCTCGATGAGCACTTTAACATTGGTCGTTACCTTCGATGGATGTACAAATCCGATGGCCCCCGGCGTATTGGTAACGTGCTCCAACATCTCTTCCTCGGTCTGAAAAAACACAGGCGGATCCCCCTCTCCTGCCAGCTTGCGCTTCAGCCAAATGGACCGCATACGGGACGAGCTTTTTCCTAAATAGTCATAAAACGAATCTTTGACGGGGCTTTTCAGCCGCAAGTCACTCACAACAACTTCCATTTTACTCGAAGGCCACGACAATTTGTCGCGCGTGTAGAAATCCAACAGGAGGTCTTTTGAGATGGATTCTACGGGGACATCCTGATGCGCGATCACGGTTACCTGTGCATGTACATCTCGTGCACTGCATAAGAGAACCACCAGCAATATTTCTTTCAATCGAAAGCGCATATTCAATTAAGCCAGCCTCTTAAAACAGGACGGAAATCGCAAGTCCGAAAAAGTGAATGTTCTGGTTGTCTGTAACGCGAAACATCTCTTCTTCAAGTTTGAATTTGACGGGTACATACGCATACTGCGCCTTCAGTGTGATCCGATCAAATCCATCTTCATCCTGCAACATGCTGTAGCGGGCGCCCAGCGAAAACACTTCAATTGACTGGCGTTCCATCAAACTCGCAAGAGGTAAGAACTGCTCAAATTTTTCTTTGGTGTACCAATAGCTTCCGTAGACAAACAAGCGCTCCGTCATTTCATAGCCAAGCGTTCCATAATAAAACAACCGTTCAAGGTCGATGTTGGGCTCGGTGCCATCTGGGAGCAGCCCCAGGTCTGCAGGTGCATCTACATCATATAATACAGTGATCAATTCGCCCTCAAAAGAGAACCTGTTGTAATAAAAAGACACATCTGTCCCGATGCGTATTTTCGCAACAGCCGCCAGAGACGGTTGATTGGGCAACCTGAAGGAGTCAACTGATTCACGGGTAGCCGAGATGCCGGCTTTAAGCCCCTCAACCCGAACCCCAATTCTTCCTCCCACAAGTACCGTTGTTGTCGTATCTACCCCAGTCTGTTGGCCAATGCCTTTGCGCTCGTTATCCGTCTGGCTGTTGATATTTGGGCTGTTGCCCAGGTAGGTTGCATAATCCACCCTTGCATTCCCGAAGGGAAACGATCCGTTCGCCTGCACAAACGCGCGTTCAGGAATGAACTCTTCCAGGCTCACAAATTCAGCAAAAGACTCTTCGTAAATCAACGGACGAATCACGTAGGGCAACAGCGGCGTTCGGTTCTTTATTTCATTGAGGTGATTAAAAACAGGCACGTGTAACCCAACCTTTAGGGTCAACTTCTGATTGGCGCGGTAGCGTACCCAGGCCTCATCCAGGTCAAAAGACCCCCAGCGCCGGCTTGAGGAGAAGTTGTTGAGCACCTGAAAATTGATGAAGGCACGCCATTCCCGAGCGAAGTCCTTCTGAAAGATCAAGTTGAGTTGCTGCACACTGAACGAATTGGACCTGTTCAACCGCTGCGAGCTCTCATCGTGCCGAAACAGGACCTGAAAATAGCCAAACGTTTCAAGCGGAGACTCCTGCGATTGTCCACGCGCCTCAGATAAATCAAACCACAGCACGCAACACAACACCAGGACGGCTAGATGAGCCGGCTTTAAGAAAGGGTGCGACTCAGGTAATCTGCTAAGCAACCAACGGTGTCCGAGAATCATGCAACTTCGTTATTTTCTTCGGCTTCAGCCAGAACGTTGAGCCTCCAATATAGGACTATTATAGCCCAGTTACACCGCCGGAATTTCACACCAGATGCGCCTAACTGGCATCGCCTATGATATACCGTACCTGTCCACACTCGAAAAGACGCTGCGTTCGGTCCAGGGCTATCAGCACATCACGTACGGAAGTTTAGCCTATCTACAACAATCTTCACCTTTCACTCCGTACAAACATATACCTTTTTAGCGTAAACCTTATGAAGGATATTTAATGGTATAAACCCAACCTTCAACATATAACCTGCAACTTTCAACCAAATTCGTATGACGAAGCGTGTACTCCAAATCGCAGCAAGTCTTCTGCTACTGCATGCGCATACCGGCCTTGCGTTGCAGCAACAGCATCCTCGGACACTGTACAAAGCCGACTCGCTGGTTAGGGCTGCCGTGCACGTCGACCATCTCCCCGGAGCCGTATTGCTTGTGGCGCAAGATGGCGGCATTGTATTCCACAAGGCATACGGCCATGCCAAGCGCTATGCCTTCGGCGGGACGCAGCTTGCTGCGCCCGAAATGATGACCATCACCCACCAATTCGACGTGGCCTCCCTCACGAAGGTATTCGCCACAACATTCGGCATCATGATGCTTGTTGACGCCGGCGAGATTACATTAGACGATCCGGTACACAGGCACCTTGCCCTGTTCACTGGTCCAGACAAAGACAGCGTGACCGTTCGTCATTTACTGACGCACACCTCGGGCCTTCACCCCTGGAAACCGCTGTATTATCACGCATCATCAGCTGAAGAAACCTACGCCTACATCAGCAAGCTAGCGCTTGCCGCACCTGTTGGCCAAACGCGGCGGTACAGCGACCTCGGGTTCATGCTCCTAGGCTATCTGATCGAAGAAATTTCGGGGCAATCCCTGGATGACTTCCTTCAAAACAGGTTATATAAACGGCTGGGCCTGCAGCACACGAGTTTTACGCCTGCGGAAGGGCCTTTTGTAGCAACCTCCCACGGCAATCCTTTTGAAAAACGCATGGTGGCTGATGATGACTTTGGCTATGTATGCGACGAAATCCCGGAGTCCTTTACAGATTGGCGCACTTATGTATTACAGGGCGAAGTGAATGACGGAAATGCGTTTCATGCAAACGAAGGTGGAGCCGGCCACGCCGGACTGTTCTCCACAGCCGCAGAACTCAACACGCTCCTAAGCTTACTGCTGAACAAGGGTGAGCATGAAGAGCAGCAGCTAATCAGCCGTGATGTAATTGAAGCCTTTCTCACACCCACAGAAACGGGCCATGGCCTGGGTTGGGCAATGGCTGCCCCTACACTCCCGGTAGACGCGCCTCCTCCCGGCACCTTCGGTCACACCGGGTTTACGGGCACCTTTGCTGTGGCGGTACCGGCTGCGGGCTTAAGCATCATACTCTTGACTAACCGACAGCAAACCAACGTAGGTCCGGATGGCAGGTATATGTCGCTAACCAGCTTGCGCAAATCCGTTGTCAGCGCAGTGCTTGAAATGGACAACTTGCACTAAAAACGAGGATCGCCTAAGGATGTATTAATCGCGCTTCGGTATCTTATTTAGCGCTTCCCGCAAATCTTCCAGCGATATGGGCTTACTGATAAAATCATCCATGCCGGCTTCCATGCATCTTTCACGCGTACTTTTTTTGATACTTGCTGTAATGCCGATTACATAGGTCCCACTGGACTCTTCCTCCAGGGCACGGATTCTTTCCGTAGCTTCAACACCATCCATCTGAGGCATACTGACATCCATTAAGATGAGATCGTACTTGTTTTTGCCCAATGCATCGATTGCCTCCTCTCCATTGGTCACATAATCTCCTGTGTGCCCGAGCAATTGTATATAACGCATAATCAACTGGCTATTAATACGATTATCTTCTGCAACCAGTATTTGCAATCGTCCTGGTTCATTTAAACGTAAACCGTTGGTTGCCTCACCATGCTGTTTAGGCTGCGCAAGCCGAAAACTTTGCTCCAACACGCTGTAAAACAGCTGCCGCTTGATAGGCTTGTTCAGCATTGTCGGCGTGAAAGGCAGCGGCCTGTCAAGCAAGAATCCCAAACGCTGTAAAAAGATAATGCGCGTATGTTTGCTCAAATCAACAGCCATTTCCAATAGCTCACTCCGGGGCACATCAGACACGTCCAAATCAATGAGCACTGCATCATAGACATGGTTCTGGCCGACCAATAGGCCAGGTAGCTCACTATTGGATGAAACAAAGCGGAGTTTATTGTTTAGTGGCTCGCTCAGGGTTTGAATTTGCTTTTTACATACACCAGAGACAGCCGCAACCAAAAGATGTTTGTTTCTAATTTGATAGGGTGGTTTAAAGCTGTTGTCTTTTTCTTGCGCAACTTCCAGCTCAAGCGTAAAATGGAAAGAAGAACCTTTTCCCTCTTCACTCTCCACCCACATCACGCCGCCCATTGATGTGCATAAACTCTGACCAATGCTTAACCCTAACCCGGTGCCTCCGAAGCGTCTTGTGTTTGACGAATCCACTTGAAAGAACAACTCAAATATCTTTTCAAACTGGTCCTGGGCTATGCCAATGCCTGTATCGCTCACGATAACATGCAACGCGATCCTGCCGGCTTTCAGCTTTATCGTCTGGTCGACAAAAGCATGGACCCCTATCTCACCATGTTCTGTAAACTTGACGGCATTACCCAACAGGTTAACCAGAATTTGTCCAATTCTGCGGGCATCACCTACCAGCAACTCAGGCACGTTTTGGTCAACAACATAGCCGATCTCCAGTCCCTTGCTCGAAGCTTTTAAAGAAATGACATCCAGCGCTTCTGAAAGGCAGGTATGAATTGAAAATGGGAGCCGGTTTAATTGGACTTTGCCGGCGCCAATGGCGGAGTAATCAAGGATGTCATTGATAATGTCCAGTAATGCTTCACCGCTTGAACGAATCGTTTCGGTGTATTCGCGTTGCAATGGGTTCAGCGCTGTATCCAATAGCAAACTCGTAAACCCTATTACGCCGTTCATGGGGGTACGAATCTCGTGACTCATAGAAGCCAGAAAGTTGTCTTTTACAGCATTGGCTTTACGCAGCTCATCATTTTTCAGCGCCAGCGCACTGTTTGCTTCTTTCAGCGCAGCAATATGCGTTGAAATATCTTTTTCAGCGCGGACATGTTCGTTTGCGTGATATCGGAGCGCAATTTCTTTAACAACCAATTCCCCCGCTTCTTTTATTAGCCGTTTATCTTCTGCAGTCCAGGTTCGCGGCTGGTTTTCAATCACACACAGCGATCCGATTCGCTCATTGTTGGGCGTTCTCAAGGGTGTCCCGAGGTAAGCCACAATGCCAAATTTGTTTTGTACTTCAGCTTTACAAACAAGGCCGCCGTCGTTCACATTGTTAATTGCATGGCGCTTGTTTGTAACAACTACGTTTTGACAAAACGAATACATCGGTGAAGCTTCGCGTTCACCATCGACCGGGCCATCATGTGCATACATGCTCAGAAAGAAATGACGATCTGAGTCCACCAAAGTGATAAACGCATACTTCGCACGCAGGAGCTTACAAGTGAATTCAGTGATGCGATCAAAG